>DATMEC010000100.1:0-3860 GCA_035557125.1 Steroidobacteraceae bacterium | reverse complement strand
AGAACCGGCTGGCGACCCGCGGGTCGTAGTCGAGGGACGGCGGAAGTTGCACCAGCAAGGGCCCGAGCCGCCGGCCGAGCCCGCCGGCCTGGTCCAGGAATTCGCCGAGGTGCAAACGCGCGTCCCGCAGGCGCGCATCGTGCGTAATCTCCCGCGGCAGCTTGACGGCGAAGCGAAAAGACCGCGGCGTCTGCGCCGCCCATGTCCGGTACACCTCGCGGCGATGCGGCCGCTGGAACGAGCTGTTGATCTCGACGCACGGCAGCACGCGCGCATACCGCGAAAGGTGGGTACCCTCGCCGGGAACCGCGGCTGCGTGGGACCGCGGTATCGACCAGCCCGCGGTCCCGACCCGGATCACGGCCGCCGACGCGGGCTTAGAGCGCCGGCCCCGCCGCGTCTGCGAGCATGGCCTTGCGCGCCATCGGCACCGGCGGGCCGCCGAACGACAGCAGCTCGTCGTGGAACTTGCCCCACGCCACCTGGCCGCCGCGGGTCGCGGTCCAGTCGTCGCGCAGCTTGCGGATCATCAGCTTGCCGAGCGCGTAATTGAGGTAGCCCGGGTCGTAGGTTCCGCGCGCGGCCTGCTGGCGCGCATTGCCCGGGTCCTGGAAGGCCTCTTCGCGGAACATGCGCTCGCAATCCTCGACCTTCATGCCCTGCGTGTGCATGCCGATTGCGCAGATGTAGCGGACGTTGCGGTAGAGCGCCTTGTTGATCTGACCGACCCGGTACTCGGCGCGCCCGCCGGCGAGCTCGCCGGTCAGGCCGGCTTCCCACATCATTTCTTCCGCGTAATGCGCACAGCCCTCGGTGAAGGCGTAGCTCAGGAACAGCCGCCCGATGGGGCTTTCGGAGCGGTTCGAGTGCAGCGAGTGCAGGAAGTGCCCGGGCCAGACCTCGTGCACGGACGTCGACATGAGGTCGGCGACGCCCGGCGTGTATGCATCCTGCTCGGCCTGCGGCCACGACGGGTCGGGCGGCGCGATGTAGTACGTGGACGGCATGCCCTTGTCGTACGGACCGGCCGGGTTGATGTAGGCGAAGTTCGTCGCCTGGTAGGGCGGCGCCTGGTCCACGCGGATCGGGTCGTCGGACGGGATGGTGGCGAGCTTGTGCTCGACGACGAACGCGCGTAGCACGTCGAGCTGCTTGCGCGCGCCTTCGACCGCGCCGCCTTTCGGTCGGTTCGCGTTCATCTTCGCCATGCAGCCCTTGCGGTCACGGCCCGGCGCGAACTCCTTGCAGGCCTCGTCGAGCGCTGCGAGGTTTCGCGCGAGGTCTGCCTTGCCGGCTTCGAGCAGGCGGTCGAGCGGCACCTCGAGTCCTTCCGTCTCGGCGAGCATGGCGCTGAAGAGTTCGGCGCCGATGGCGTAATCCTCGGTCTGCGTGGCGCGCTGCGCCTCAAGCCAGTCGGCCAGTGCCTTGAAGGCCGCGATCGCCTTCGCGTTGGCATCTGCGTAGGCTTTCTGCAGCGCCTCGTCCTTCACCTCCTCGAACACCTGCGGCGCGTCGTCGCGCAGGAACGGCACCATGCCGCCGAACGAGGCGACGCCCTGGTCGATCCAGGTGCGCGGCATCGGAGTACGCAGGTTCGCGCGGATCTGCCCGGTCGCCGCCGGGACGTTCGAAAGCCAGGTCGTGAAATCGCGCAGGCGCGCGTCGAGCGGTGCGTACGGCTTCGTCAGGTACGGGTCCGGCGAGAGGAAGTCGAGGTTCCAGTCGAAGTAGAAGGTCGGGTTGCGCATCGGCCAATCCGCCCGCTCCAGCCAGAACAGGTTGCGATCGACGACGGCGAGCAGGTAGTCGCGCTCGAAGCGCTGCGCGTCGGTGAGCTTCGCAGCGTCAAAGGCATTCGCATCCGCGGCGACTGACTTGAGCCGCGCGATCTCGGCCGAGATGCCCGTTGCGCTCCAGTCGGGAAAGCGTCCGGCGAACTCCGTGCGGCCGGCTGCGAATCCCATCGTCGGGTGGGCCTCGAACCAGTCCTCGACGAACTGCTCGACGAAGGCCGGCCAGTCCGGTTTGACGGGACCTTTAGGCTCGTTCCGCTCGCCGCAGGCGATGACTGCGAGGGCCACGAAAAGCAGGGCGGTCAGGCGTGCGGTCATCTTGCAGGCTCCGTTACGGCGTCAAGGCGCCGAAGATTGCGCCAAAATCCTCATGGCATCAATGGCCGAATGGCATAATGCGGGCCTCACGGTCGAATTCCTACAACGAGGAGAATTTAGAATGAATCGTAAGAAGTGCGCGTTGCTCGTCACCGCGCTGGCCTTGCCGCTCGCGGTCTCTGCGGCATTCGCAAAGCCTGTCGATCCGTCGAAGCTTCCGAAGGTCGAGTGCACGGCGGTCAAGTTCAGCGAAGCTTTCCTTGCGCGGTACCCGAAGGCACCCGCCGCATGCATCGAAGCGCGGGAACTCGAAGGGAAGCGCTATGCGAAGTTCGATGCCAAGGTATACCTCACGGGTCCTGAGATCACGACCGTGAACCTGCTGAACACGAAAGGCGACGTCGTCGACACGTTCAGCCTGAAGCCGGGCCCGGACCAGAAGATCAAGATCAACGGCAAGGACACGAAATTCTCCGAACTTCGCGTCGGCGAGAAGATCTCGTTCTGGGTATCGGAAGACCGCATGGAAGCAGCCGAGATGCCGGGCGCGACCGAAAATACATGGGCAGTAGCGCCGCCCCCGCCGGCTACGAACTGATCCGCGAGTCGGTATCGAGGGTCCGGCGCAGTGCGCCGGACCCTTTTTGCAGCCTGAGGATTTCCAACCTGTTGGGAAGGACACTTAAAGCTGCGTCGAGAATGGACGGATTTCGGTCGCTGCCGCGTCCGTGAGCCGTCGTTGGAATTTTCGCCGCCCCCGCAGCCCAGTGATAGATTACGCGGCTGAAGGGTTCCGCATATGGGGATCCTGCCCGCGTCGCAATGGGCGGGCGAAGTCCAACAACCAGGAGGATTCACCTTGAAGAAGATTCATGGCGCGCTGATCGGTTCAGCGATTGCCCTGCCGCTTGCGATCGGCACAGCCTTTGCGGCCGACCCGATGGCATCCGACGAGAAGATCGCGTGCACCGATATGAAGTACAGCTCGGAGTTCCTGTCGAAGTATCCGGACGCACCGGCGGCCTGCATCGAGGCGGTCGAGAAGGAAGGCAAACGCTACGCGAAGTTCAACGCGAAGGTTTTCCTGAACAGCGCGGACCGCACCACGGTCGAGCTGTTGAACACGAAGGGTGACCGCCTGTCGACCTTCAGCTTCAAGCCGGGCCCGGACGCCGGCGTCGATATCGACGGCAAGAAGACCAAGTTCACGGACCTCAAGAAGGGCGAGAAGATCTCGTTCTGGGTTTCCGAGGACCGGCTGTCGGCCCAGGAAATGCCCGGCTCCACCGAAGAGTCGTGGGCAGTCCTGCCGCCCAAGTAAGCGGACCCTGATGCAACTGCAAGGGCCCGGCGCTGCGCGCCGGGCCCTTTTTCTTTGTCAGTCGGCGGCGTCCGGCTTGGCCGCGACCGGCGTGATCTCGAGGTCGTGGTAGTCGAAGCTGAAGTCCGCAACCGGCGAGTAGGCCTTCATCGTGATGCGTGCGGGCTTGCCCGCCGCGTCCAGCGCGAAGGTGACGTAGGCCGGCTCGATCAGCGGGTCGGGCCAGCGCGCGACGAAGGTGTCGTAGGCCCAGTGCTCGAGGGGCGCGACCATGCCGGGCGTCTGCCGGAAGTCGATCGTGAGCGTGCCGTCGCTTTCGGTGATCGCGATCGGGCCGTACCACGGGTCCGCGTAGTCCCCGGCATAGCCGGCGAGCGGCAGCGAGGGCCGTGACGCCGGGCGTGCCGAAACCGCGGCGCGCTGGGCTT
>DATMEC010000099.1:0-5878 GCA_035557125.1 Steroidobacteraceae bacterium | reverse complement strand
CAAGGACATGGCGGTGCGCGCGAACGTGCGCTGGAAGAAACAGCTCGAGGAATACGTGGCGCCGCCCATCGACCAGGCGGTCGACGAGGCGCTCATCGATTACGTGAGCCGGCGCAAGGCGGCGTTCCCCGACTCGAACGTCTGACGCGGTGCGAAAAAGGGGCGCCCCGTGGCGCCCCTTCCTACTCCCTGATGCTTTCCGACGACCTCAGAAGTCCTGCTTGAAGCGGATGCCGTAGGTCCTCGGCCGCGGGCTCGTGCCGTAGGCCTGGTCGCCGCATACGCCCGTCGCGCACTCGGATGAGATGTACAGCGGAGAGTCTTCGTCAGTCGCATTGGAGACGAAGAGCTCGATCGCGTACTTGTCGTTCTCGACGCCGAAGGCCAGGTCGAGATAGGTCGCCGCCGGAATGTCCCCCAGTATGGCGGCATCATCGACGTTGAGGGACGAGGAGCGCTCGCCTTCGTAGGCTAGCGCGCCCTGCGCGTGCGCCTCGAAAGCGCCGAGCGGGAACGTGTACCGGGCGATGAGGTTGCCTTTGAAGTCGGCGGTGATCGGCAGCGGCGTGCCGGCCGGCGCCCAGTCGTCGCCGGGGCCGTCGCAGTCCTCGCAATAGACGTCCTTCAGCTCGCTGTCGTAATAGGCGAACGCGACGCCCAGCCGCAGCCGGTCGGTGGGCAGCATGTCGATCTGCGCCTCGACGCCCTGGATTTCAGCCTCAGGCCCGTTCACGACGGCCGTGATGCCGTTGGCGGCCGGGAAGGCCACCTGGATGTCTTCCCACTGCTCGAGGAACACCGCGCCGTTGAACTGGAGGCGATCGTCCATGAAGCGGGTCTTCCAGCCGAGCTCCCAGTTGGTGAGGAAGTCGGACTCGAAGTCCGGGTTGAACGGGTCGCGGTTGATGCCGCCCGGCCGGTAGCCTTCCGACCAGGTCGCATAGAGCATCGCGGTGTCCGTCGCCTTGAAGCTGAGGTTCACGCGTCCGACGTAGTCGCTTTCCTCGACGAGCTTGTCCACGTTCTGGCAGGGGGCATCCTCGCGATCTTCCTGCGAGGGGCAGCGCCATTCGCCGTTGCGAGACCAGCCTTGGCCGTCCGGTGAGAAGCTGCCCGCACCGCCGTTTGCGGGGTCGCCCGGCTCGCCGACGTCACTTGCGTCCGTGCCCGGCGCACGCCCCGGGTTGTAGCCGAGTCCAAAACCGAAGAAGCCTTTGACCGTCGTCTCGGGCTCGAAGTAGCGCGCGCCGAGCGACAGTTCCAGCCGGTCGGTGATGTCGAACTGGATCTGCCCGAACACGGCCTGGTCGATGTCGGTGCGCTCCACGCTGTTGAGGTAAACGATGCCTGGGAACTGCTGGGCGCCGGGCTGTTCCGCATTGTTCATCAGGAACTGGTCGGCGAGCCCCTCGACATTGCCGAAGGTCTGGAAGAAATCGTGGTATTGCTTCTGGTAGAAGAGCCCGAGCAGGCCGCGTACGCGGTTGTCCTGCGGCGTAGTGATCCGGATCTCGTGGCTGGTCTTGTTGTAGCTGTCGTCACCCTCGAACGAGTGCGCCCGGTTCAGGAAGTTGCCGTCGTTGTCGACGAACAGACCCGCGAAGAATCCGGCGTACGAGCCGGTCGAGTAGAGCGTGTCGTACCAGTAGGAGTAGTCCGAATAGTCGAAGCTCGTCTCCACGTCGCGCGTGAGGTAGTTGCCCGAGTAGACGACGTCGAAATTGCCGATCGTGCCCTCGATCGTGAGGCCGGCCTGCCACCACTCGTCATCGGTGAACTCGTCGCGGAAGTGTGCGACCTTGTGGTCGCCGGGCGCGACGAAGTCGCTGAGGTCGTCGGCCCAGGCGCCGTCCTGGTCCATCGTCTGGTACATGGCGCTCGGCGTGATCGACCAGTTCTCGCCGAGGTCGACGCGCAGCGCCGCGCGTGCTCCCGTCGTCTGGGTGGTGTTGTAGTTGTCCTCGACGAATTCCGCGTTGTCCGCCAGGAAATCGTCGTCGGGGTTCGCAGCGTCGCCCGGGTACAGCCGCGTGGCTGCGACGTTGTCGATCCAGCCGCCCTCCTGCAGGGTCCACCCCACGAGCCGGATGGCCGCGTTTTCGGAAACGGGGATGTTGACGAATCCTTCCAGCACATAGCCGGAATCGTCGCCGTCGACGAGGTTGCCCTCGAGCGAATAGCCGGCCTCGAACCCGCCCGGGTCCGGCTGATTGGTGATGATGCGAATCGTGCCTGCCTGCGAGCTGGCGCCGTACAGCGTGCCTTGGGGGCCGGCGAGCGCCTCGACGCGCGCGATGTCGTACAGGTGGACGTCGAGATTGCCCTGCACGGTCGTGATCGGCTGCTCGTCGAGGTAGGTACCGACGCTCGGCTGGGACGTGGTCGCCTGGCCGTCGCCCCCGGTCGCGACCCCGCGCATGTAGACGAGGTTGAACCCGGAGCCTCCGCCGATGCCACCGCCGGCGCCCGCGGCTTGCGTCACCGTCGGCAACATCTTCACGTAGTCTTTGAAGTTCTGGACGTTCAGCTGCTCCAGCGACTCGTTGTTCAACGACTCGAGGCTGATCGGGACGTCCTGCAGGTTTTCCGCGCGCTTCTGCGCTGTAACGATCACCTCGCCGAGCGCGGTCGTGTCCTGCGCGAGCAGCGACGGGCTGGCGAGCGCGAGCAGGACGGCGGAAGCGACGGGGGTGCGGGCGAGGGAAGACTGAGGACGCTTTGCAAGGGCAACCGGCATTGCCTTACTCCAGTGTGGGTCCGTGGCGACAGAGACTACGTCTAAAGCCGCAACAACGCAAAATCGGGCAAACCGGCCGTCGCGTGCGAGCAACATGGAATCCTTATCGCGACGGGGCCGAGGGATAGGCGGCGAGTACCGGCCCGAGCGCCGAGCGGAGCGGGCCCAGCCAGGGATCGTAGTTCTGCCATTGCCCGATGCCCTCGCGGTAGATCGGCTGTCGTACCTGCTCAGAGCTCGCGGTCCGCACCGGCCGCTCGTTCTCGAAGAAGCGCAGGCACCCGGCCTCGAAAGGCAGTCCCAGGTAGTCGAGAATCCTGCGCACCTCGGCTTCCGTGTCCTCGACCACGCGCTCGTGGAATACCCGATAGACCCGGCCGGGCAGCACCTCGTCGAAGTGTGCCATGAGGTCGACGTAGTCGCGGTAGAAGAGGCCCACGTCCGCGAGGTCGTAACTGAAGCGCTGCCCGCGCGCGTAGTGCTGCTTGAAGTTTGAGAGGCAGCAGGCGAGCGGATGTCGCCGTGCGTCGATGATCCGCGCGTTCGGGAGGAGGAGATGGATCATGCCCACGTGCAGGAAGTTGTTGGGCATCTTGTCGATGAAGAACGGCCGGTCCGACTTGCGCTGGACGCGTGTCCGCTCGATGTAGGCCTCGCCAAGCGCTCGCAGCTCCCCGGGACTCTTCCGCACCAGCACCTCCGCGTAGGCGGCTGCGTCCTCGGAGGCGGACTCCGCGCGCAGTTCCTTGACCAGGGTGAGAATGTCGGGAAGCTCGCTCGTGCCCTCGATCGCGGAGTGGCTGGACAGGATCTGTTCGAGCAGCGTCGAGCCCGCGCGCGGCAGGCTGACGATGAAGACGGGCGCCGTAGAGGCACAACCGGAACCGGCACGCTGCCCGAAGACCTCCCGAGAATAGGCCTTCTTGAGCTGCTGGACGCGCATCGAGTGCCGCGCCGCCTCGTGCGGGTGCCCTTGCCGGTGTAGCGCGTTGCCCTTCGCGTAGTGCTCGAACGCCCGCGCATGGTCGCCCGCGTCTTCGCACGCCTTGCCGAGCGCGAAGTGAAAATGAACTCGGCTGTCGTCGGCGAGTTCCGGCGTCTCGAGCTGCGCGCGCATCGCGGCGACGTCCGCATCCTCGAAGCGGAACGTCTTGAGGTTCGCGAGGCTCCAGTACGCCTCGCCGAATGCGGGATCGAGCGCGATGCTTCGGCGGTAGGCCTCGATGCCTTCGCCTACGCGGTTCTCGGTCTTGAGCACGTGGCCGTAGCTGAGCCAGACCTTGGCGTAGTTCGGGTACTCGGTGAGCAGCTGGCGGTAGATCACGCTCGCGCGCGCATACTCGCCGACACGGCTCAGCAGCACGGCCTGCAGGTTGCGGTAGCCGGGATTTCGGGGATCCGACGCCAGCAGCCGCTCGATCTCGACCAGCCCGGCTTCCG
Source organism: Steroidobacteraceae bacterium (assembly GCA_035557125.1). Lineage (GTDB taxonomy): Bacteria > Pseudomonadota > Gammaproteobacteria > Steroidobacterales > Steroidobacteraceae > SCUD01. The sequence continues at coordinate 1,701 of DATMEC010000099.1, read as the reverse complement.
CCTGGTTCTGCCGGTACAGCAGGATGGCGTAGTTGTATCGCGCGGCCGTGAATCCGGGCGCGAGCTCGAGGCAGCGCTCGAGCAGCCTGATCGCGTCGTCATCGCGCCCGAGGCGGGCCGCGACCTCCGCCAGCATGCGGATGGCGGGCACGTCCGTCGGCGACTGCATCAGATGCGCCTTGAGCAGCGCTTCCGCCCGCCCGAGATCCTTCCGCAACATCGCGACCGCGGCCTGCTGCAATTCGGGGTTGCGAGTCGAATTCTGTATGTGACGCGCATAGGCGGAGTCGGCGCCCTCCGTATCCCCGACGGCGTGCAGGTGATCGGCCAGCAACCGCCAGGCCTCCGGATGACCCGGCTCGAGTTTGACCGTCCGCCGCAATGCCGCGATCGCCTCGTCGCCCCGGCCCGCGCGTGCGAGCGCGCTGGCGAGCAGGAAGGCGGCGGGCGCGTGGCTGGGCACGACTCTCAGGATCTCGCGTGCTTGCTCGGCGGCAAGCGCGGGCTCGGTGGCGAGCAGGCGCGCCGCATGCTTCATGGCGACGTCAAGTGATCCCGTCGGGTCGGCCGTCGCGCTCACTTGACGAAGGCGCGCTTGAGCCGCGCGATGCCCTCGTGGATGTTTGGGACTGAATAGTGAGCGAAGGACAGGCGCAGGCAGTGGCCGAGACCGCCAGTCGTCGAGCAGGCGTTGCCGGGCAGGAAGCCCGTGCCGGCGGCGCGCGCCGCGGCCTCGAGCGAGGCGCAATCGGCGCCCTCGGGCAACTCGAGCCAGAAGAAATAGCCGCCGCCCGGCTTCTGCCAGCGCGCGACGCCGGCGAGATGCTTGCGGAGCGCCGCGTCCATCGCCTGCGCGCGCTCGGTGTAGCTCGCGCGCAGGGAAACGACGAACGCGGCGAGCTCGCCGCTCTCCATCAGCTTGCGCACGACGTGCGACGTGAAATGGTTGAAGTTGCCGCCGCTCACGAGCGCGCCGCTGGCGAGCAGCGTCTTCATGAGTCCGGGCGCCGCCTGGATCCAGCCGAGGCGCAGGCCCGGGGCGAGGATCTTCGAGAAGGTACCGAGCGAGAGCACGTTGCCTGCGCCGACCTGCGTGCCGAACGACGGCGGGGGCGGGTCGCCATGGTAGAGGTGCTGGTAGACCTCGTCAGCCACGACGAGGAAATCGTGCTCGCGCGACAGGGCGACGAGCCGGTCACGGCGCTCACGCGACATCACCTGCCCGGTCGGGTTGTGAAAGGCCGGGATCGTGTAGACCAACTTTGGCCGGCGCTCCGCGAGCAGGCGCTCGAGGTAGCCGACGTCCATGCCGGAGCCGTCCATCGGCACGCCGACGACGTCGAGGCCGTGGTCGCGGAAGATCTGGAACGAGTAGGGATAACTCGGTTCCTCGACGAAAACGACGTCCCCGGGCCGCGTGAACCGCCCGCAGACGAAGTCGAGCGCCTGCGAAATGCCGCCAGTCAGCATCAACGAATCCGGGTCGGGTGGGAATCCCGAGGCCGCGCCGAGGAAGGCGGCGAGTGCTGCGCGAAAGCGCGCATCGCCCTGGCGCTGGCCGTAGTTGAGGTCGAAGGGCGCCGCGTCGCCAAAAAAGCGCTCGCCAGCGGAGCCAAGAAGCTTCAGCGGCAACAGGTCGGCGGAGGGCTGGCCCACGCTGAAGTTGATCGTGCCGCGCTCCGGGGCGCCGTCGAATGCGGC
>DATMEC010000098.1:0-8007 GCA_035557125.1 Steroidobacteraceae bacterium | reverse complement strand
GCGGAGCCGCCCGGCAGGACGTTCATGATCGTGACGTAGTCGTCGACGAGCTGCAGCGAGGCGCCGATGCCCTCGTACGACAGGCTCATCGCGATGTTGTATTCCTCGGAGTTGCGCGGCGACAGGTAGTTGGAATGCGGGTCGTACACGTGCGAGTACGCGTTCATGAAAGTCTCGAACACGTCGTCAGCAGTGACCTGCTCGATGCGTTTCGCGACGCGCTCGTAGCGCTTGCGCAGCACCTCGGCCGCCTCGGGCCAGGTCTTGCCTGCGAGCACGAGCGAAAGCGCCTCGTTCTTTACCCGCTTGCGCCACAGCTCGCGCAGTTCGTCGACGGACGCGGGCCAGCCCTCGTCCGTGCGGTCGAAGCGGAACGACTCGTCGATCGTGAAATCGGGCTCGACGTCGAGGAGCGAGATCGCGTGGCGCAGCACCTCGCGGTTGCGCTCCTGGAAGCGCGTGAACATCCGGAACGCCGGGCCCGCGTCCGCCTTCTGGATGGCGTCGTCCAGCTGGTAGCGCAGCGGCTCGAACTCGGCGATGTCGCTCGCCAGCAGGTAACTGCGATTGCCGTCGAGCGCCTCGAGGTAACGTTCGAAGATCAGCGAAGACATCGAGTCGTCGAGCGCGGCCTGGCGGTAGTGCTGGCGGTCGACCACTTCGGACACGAGACGCATCACACGCCGATGGCGCTCGCTCGGGGCCAGCTCGCCGGAGGAGGCCGCCGCTGGCGCAATCGTCGGGGTCAGGGACGCGCGCTCGGGGCTCGGGCCCGTGAGCAGCACGAGGGCCGCGACCGCCGCACAGGCGAGGGCGAGGCGAAGCCGCGAAGAAGTCGGTGATCTGAGCCAGGCTGCCATCGGCTGCTACACTCCTCCTGAAGGTCCTTTCCGGGGCCGGAACCGGTTGAAACAGGCTATGGGCGCGCGGGCGCGGTATCAAGTACCCGCGTCACGCCCGGTAAGGGACTAGCAATTGAGGCCACTCGGCTTCCTGACAGGCGTGGTTTTGGGCTCGGCGGCCTCGATCGCCCTGGTCCTCCTGATGGTCGTCATCGTATTTGCCTTTACCGCCGGTGGCCAATCCGCCGTCGGGGACGAATACCCGGGCCTCCTCGCCACGGCGGGCCTTTTCGGCCTCCTCGCGGCCGCCTCCGGCGCCGCCTTTGCCGGGCTGCAGCGCGGGCGGCCGTGGCGCTGGACGGCGCAAGCCCTGATGTGGCTCCTGCTGGCGGCAATCGCCTGGTATTACTGGCCTGCAGGCGAACCGCCCCGGGGATGACATGAAGGGCTTGGACATGAGATTTCGGCTGCTGTTCCTGCCGGCGTTGCTCGCGATCACGCTCGGCGCCTTCAACGCCGACGACAAGATGCTGAGAAAGGCATCGGAGGCCATCACGGGAGCTGCGTACCGCACCCATGTCGCGGGGCTCGCGTCCGACGAGATGCAGGGCCGCGAGCCGGGGTCCGAAGGCGAGCGCAGCACCCTCGAGTACATCGAGAAAGAGTATCTCGAGCTCGGCCTGCAGCCCGCTGCGGGCGGTGACTTCCGCCAGGAGGTGGCGCTCGTCGAGATCACCGGCAGCGCGCAGAGTCTCTCGTTCAGCCGCGGCGCCGGCGGCATGAAGCTCGCTTACGGCGACGACATGGTCATCGGCTCCCGCCGCGTGCAGGCCGGGGCCTCGATGGCCAACAGCGAGGTAGTGTTCGTCGGCTATGGCATCCACGCGCCGGAGGCCGGGTGGAACGACTATGCAGGCGTCGACATGCGCGGCAAGACCGCGCTGATCCTGGTGAACGATCCGGGATTCGTCACCGGAGACGAGGCGTTGTTTCGCGGCAAGGCGATGACCTACCACGGCCGCTGGACCTACAAGTTCGAAGAGGCCTCGCGCCAGGGCGCGGCGGCTGCGATCATCGTCCACGAGACACTGCCCGCGTCCTACGACTGGGGCGTCGTCAGGAACAGCTGGTCGGGCCCGCAGTTCTACCTCGATCGCGAGGACGGCAATGCCGGCCGTACGGCGCTCGAAGGCTGGATCACCGAGGGGCGCGCACGCCAGCTCGTGGAGCTGGCCGGCCAGGACCTGGACGCCCTGAAGGCAAGTGCCGTGAAGCGCGGATTCAAGCCGGTTCCGCTCGGGGTCAGCGCGACGGCCAGCGTGCAGAACGAGATCCGGCACAAGCGCTCCCCGAACGTCGCCGGCCTGATGCCGGGCAAGGACCGCCCGGACGAGTACGTCATCTACATGGCGCACTGGGATCACCTCGGCGCCGACGGTGGCAGCGAGGGCGATCGCATCTACAACGGCGCCGTGGACAATGCGACGGGCGTCGCGGGCATTCTCACGATCGCGAAAGCCTATCGTGACATGCTGCCGGGCGCGTCCCGCTCGGTGCTGTTCATCGCCGTCACTGCCGAAGAGTCGGGACTGCTCGGGTCCGAGTACTACGCCGAGCACCCTCTGGTCCCGCTCGAAAGGACCGCGGCCGTGATCAACATCGACGCGCTCAATCCGCTCGGACGCGCGCGGGACCTCGAAGTCATCGGGTTCGGCGCTTCGGAGGCGGAGGATCTCCTGGCTTCAGCGGCGAAGTCGAAGGGCCGCACGCTGGCGCCGGACCGCAAGCCGGAAGCGGGGCGGTTCTACCGGTCCGACCAGTTCAATTTCGCGAAGAAGGGCGTGCCCTCGCTCTACATCAAGTCGGGGGCGACGCTGCGCGATGGTCCTGAAGGCGCCGGCAAGTTGCTTCTCGACGACTACGACGCGAATCGCTATCACAAGCCGGGTGACGAGTATTCCGAAGACTGGGACGTCAGCGGCTCGGTGGAGGACCTGAGGCTGCTCTTCGAGGTCGGCGCACGCCTCTCGAATGCGACGACCTGGCCAGCCTGGCGCGAGGGTAACGAGTTCAGGCCCGTGCGCGAGGCGAGCGCGAAGAGCCGCCTTCCGGCCGAGGAGTGAGCGCTCAGGCCGCCCGGCGCAGCGGGCGGGTCAGCAGCCGGATGGCCGTGAACAGCAGGTAGGGCCCGAGGATCAGGAGCCACGCGGTCGGCTTCGCGGTGAAAAACGCCGCGAGCAGGGACCCGAGGAAGGCCAGCAGCCCCCCCTCGTAAGGTCCGAGCGTCAGGACGCCCGCGAGGTAGATCAGGAACGGCATGACGAGGAGCCCGAAGCCGAGCCACAGCGCGCCGATCCTGAGCTCGCGCCGCCAGGCGGGCGTCAGTCCCACATACCAGTTCCGGACCGGATCGTGCCAGGTCATGGGCGGAAGTGTCGCGTGCCTGGCGGGCAGGGGCAAGCCGCGCCGCTATACTGTCGGGACATGACGCGACTGCGCTGCGCCGTCGTCGGCGCCGGCTACCTTGGCCGATTCCACGCCCAGAAATACGCCGCCCTTGCCGACAGCGAACTCGTCGGCATCGCCGATCCCTCGGCCGCGGCACGCAGGCAGCTCGAGACCGAGCTCGGCATTGCGACCGTCGCGGACCATCGCGAGCTCATCGGCCGCGTCGACGCCGTCAGCATCGCGACGCCGACCGCGCTGCACCACGCCGTCGCGCGCGATTTCCTCGCTGCGGGCACCCATGTGCTGGTCGAGAAGCCGATCACGGCGACGGCTGACGAGGCGCGCGAGCTGATCGCGCTCGCGAGACGGCAGGGGCTGGTCCTGCAGGTCGGCCACCTGGAGCGCTTCAATCCCGTGATCCTCGCCGTCGCGGACGAACTGTCCGCCCCGCGCTTCATCGAGTCGAACCGGCTCGCGCCGTTCAAGCCACGCGGCACGGACGTCAGCGTCGTGCTCGACCTCATGATCCACGACATCGACCTGATCGAGCACATCGTCAGGTCGCCCATCGCGTCGATCGACGCGGTGGGCGCGCCGGTGTTCACCGACGAGATCGACATCGCGAACGCGCGCATCCGGTTCGCGAATGGCTGCGTCGCGGACGTCACGGCCAGCCGCATCAGCCTCAAGGCGGAGCGCAAGCTGCGCGTGTTCCAGGCGGACGCGTACCTCTCGATCGACCTGCAGGCCAAGCTGCTCTCGATCGCGCGCAAGCCGGCGGTGATCGAGGAGGGCGCGCTGCCGAAGGTGGACCTCGAGGAGCGCAGCTTCGAGCAGGGCGATGCTCTGCTCGCCGAAATCGAGTCGTTCGTCGACGCCGTCCGGCGGGGCGCCCGCCCGGTCGTGTCGGGCGAGGACGGCCTGCGCGCGCTCGAAACCGCAACGCGCATCGCGGAACTCGTGAACCGGGATCGACCGGTATAATGCGCGCCAGATGAAGCCAACCGACACGACGGACCCGGACTACTACCACAAGGTGGTGGACTGCCAATGGGCATGTCCCGCGCACACGGACGTGCCCGAGTACATCCGGCTGATCGCGCAGGGGCGCTACTCGGACGCCTACATCGTCAACCGCGAGACGAATGTCTTCCCGGGCATCCTCGGGCGCGTCTGCGACCGGCCCTGCGAGCCGGCGTGCCGCCGCCGGCGGGTCGAGGAGAAGCCCGTCGCGATCTGCCGGCTGAAGCGCGTAGCCGCAGACCTGCGCGACGACGTCACGCCGCGGCTGCCGAAGGCGCCACCCCGGAAGAACGGCAAGCGGGTGGCCTGCGTCGGCGCGGGCCCGGCGACGCTCACGGTCGCGAACGACCTCGTGCCCCTCGGCTACGAGGTGGTGATCTTCGAGCAGCTCGCGACGGCCGGCGGCCTCATGCGTACGAACATTCCCGCGTTCCGGCTGCCGGCTCAGGTGCTCGACGAGGAGATCGGCTACGTCGTCGACATGGGCGCCGACCTCCGGCTCGGCACGCCGGTGGCGAGCATGCGCGAGCTGCTCGCGAGCGGCGGCTTCGACGCCGTGTTCGTCGGCAGCGGCGCGCCGAAGGGGAAGGAGCTGAGCCTGCCGGGCCGCGCCGGATCCGACCGGGTCCACATCGGCATCGCCTGGCTCGAGTCGGTCGCCTTCGAGCACGTCGATGCGATCGGCGAGCGCGTTCTGATCATCGGCGTCGGCAACACCGCCATGGACTGCTGCCGCACCTCGCTGCGGCTCGGCGCCAGGAGCGTAAAGGTCATGGCGCGCAAGCCCCGCGGATTCTTCAAGGCTTCCGAGTGGGAGCTCGAAGACGCCGAGGAGGAGCAGGTCGAGATCATCGTCAATCACGCCCCGAAGTCCTTCGTCGTCGAGGGCGGAAAGCTCAAGGGCATGAACTTCGAGCGGCTCGAGTACGAGATGGACGGCGCCGAGATCCAGAGCCAGCGCGTGGCCGAGGAAGTCTTCATTCCCTGCGACGACGTGATCCTCGCGATCGGCCAGGAGAACGCCTTCCCGTGGATCGAACGCGACCTCGGCATCGAGTTCGACAAGTGGGACGTGCCGAAGCTCGATGCCGTCACGTTCGAGTCGACGCGCAGGGGCGTGTTCTTCGGCGGCGACGCCGCATTCGGCCCGAAGAACATCATCTGGGCCGTCGAGCACGGCCACCAGGCCGCGATCTCGGTCCACAAGCACTTGCAGGGCGAGCCGCTCACGGAGCGAATGGCGAACGGCGTCAAGCTGCAGAGCCGCAAGGTCGGCATGCACGAATGGTCGTACAAGAACGACTACGACGCCGCGGCGCGGCGGCTGATGCCGCACGTCAGCCTCAAGGAGCGCTTCAAGAAGCTGGACATCGAGGTCGAGCTGGGATTCGACGCGGAGCGCGCGGCCGAGGAGGTCAGCCGCTGCATGAACTGCGACATCCAGACCGTGTTCCACGCCAAGCTCTGCATCGAGTGCGACGCCTGCATCGACATCTGCCCGACCGACTGCCTGACGATCACGGCGAACGGCGAGGAGGCGGACCTGGTGAGGAGGCTGAAGGCGCCGCGCCGCAACCCCGACCAGCCGCTGCTGGTGTCGGAGCCGCTCGTCCAGACCGCACGCGTCATGGTCAAGGACGAGGACCTCTGCGTGCACTGCGGGCTATGCGCCGAGCGTTGCCCGACGGACGCCTGGGACATGCAGAAATCATGGATCGAGATTCCACACGCCGAGGACGAGGCCCGATGCCAGAGCGCAAAAGCGCTGCGCCGCGCGTAAACGACTTCACGCTCAAGTTCGCCAACGTCAACGGTTCGGGCTCGGCTAGCGCGAATGCGCTGGTGATGAAGGCGATCTTCCGCATGGGCGTGCCCGTCGTCGGCAAGAACTTCTTTCCCTCGAACATCCAGGGCCTGCCCACCTGGTACGAGATCCGCGTCACGCGCGACGGCTGGCGCGCCCGCTCGGGCCGCATCGACCTCATGGTCGCGATGAACGCCGAGACCTATGCGCGCGACCTGCGCGAAGTGTCGGCCGGCGGCTACCTGGTGTACGACTCGACCTGGCCGAGACCGAACCTCCATGCGCGCGACGACGTGCACACGTTGGGCGTCCCGTTCGCGCAGCTGTGCACCGAGAACTTCGAGGGCGCCCGCGCCCGCACGCTGATGAAGAACATCATGTACGTGGGCACGGTCGCCGCGCTGGTCGACATCGACCTCGAGGTCATCCGCAGCCTCCTGGCGGAAACCTTCGCGAAGAAGCCGAAACTGGTCGACTCCAACATGAAGGCGATCGAGATTGGCTACCGCTACGCGAAGGAGCACTTCGAGTGCCCGCTGCCGATCCGCGTCGAGCGCATGGACGCGACGGCCGGACACGTCATGATCGACGGCAACACCGCCGCCGCCCTCGGCTGCCTGTACGCGGGGGCAACCGTCGGCGCCTGGTACCCGATCACGCCATCGACCTCGCTGATGGACGCGTTCCGCTCGTTCTGCGCGCGCCACCGCACCGACCCTGCGACCGGCCGGCGCGACTACATGATCGTGCAGGCCGAGGACGAGCTCGCCGCGATCGGCATCGTGATCGGCGCGATGTGGAACGGGGCGCGCGCGTTCACGCCGACCTCGGGCCCGGGCATCTCGCTGATGGAGGAGTTCATCGGCCTCGCGTATTACGCGGAGGTGCCGGCGGTGCTGTTCGACGTGCAGCGCGTGGGGCCCTCGACCGGAATGCCGACCCGCACGCAGCAGTGCGACCTGCTCGCCTGCGCCTACGCCAGCCACGGCGACACGCGCCACGTGATGCTGTTCCCGGACTCCCCCGAGGAAAGCTTCCACATGGCGGCGCAGTCCTTCGACCTCGCCGAGCGGCTGCAGACGCCGGTATTCGTGATGCTGGACCTCGACATCGGCATGAACGACTGGATGTCTCCCGACTTCAAGTGGGACGACGCCTGGCGGCCGGACCGCGGCAAGATGCTGACGCCGGACCAGGTGGCCGGCATCGAAAAGTTCCAGCGCTACCTCGACCCGGACGGCGACGGCATCCCGTACCGGACGTTGCCGGGCATCAGCCCAAAAGCCGCGTACTTCACGCGCGGCTCCGGGCACAGCCGCTTCGGCGCCTACACCGAGGACTCGGCGGAGTACCAGGACGTGCTCGATCGCCTGTCGCGAAAGTTCGAAACTGCCGCCAGGCACGTGCCGCCGCCCGTGATCGACGGACGTGGCGCCGCGACCGCGATCGTCAGCCTCGGCTCCTGCGACGCGCCCGTACGCGAGGCGCTCGCTTCCTTGCGCAAGTCCGGGGTGGCGATCGACTACATGCGGGTGCGCGGCTTCCCGTTCGGCACGGAGGTCGAGGAGTTCCTCGCCGCACACCAGACCATGTTCGTGGTGGAGCAGAACCGCGACGCGCAGCTGCGGGCGCTGCTGACGCTGGAGACCGCCGTGGACAAGAAGAAGCTGCGCTCGATACTGCATTACAACGGCTTGTCGATGACCGCCGGCTTCGTCGTCGACGCGGTCGAGAAGGCGCTCGACAAGGGAGTCGCAGCATGAGCTTCATCGCCAAGCCGAAGGTTGCAAACCCCGGCCTGTTGCGCAACGACATCGGCCTCAACCGGCGCGACTACGAGGGCAGCATGTCGACGCTCTGCGCCGGCTGCGGCCACGACTCGGTGACGGC
>DATMEC010000097.1:0-2980 GCA_035557125.1 Steroidobacteraceae bacterium | reverse complement strand
ATCGAGAGCGAGCCGCGGCGCTTCGACAGCGTGCCGTCGTCGACCACCGTGACGCCCTTCGACGCCACGCGCTGGCCCATCAGGCCGGCGAAGGCGGAGGTCTTCTTGCGGTTGAAGTCGCCTTCGAGGCCGTGTCCGACCGCCTCGTGCAGCATCACGCCCGGCCAGCCGGGGCCGAGCACGACGTCCATCTCGCCGGCCGGCGCCGGCACCGCGTCGAGATTGACCAGCGCCTGACGCACGGCCTCGTCGACCGCGTGCTGCCACTTGGTCTCGTCGAGGAACGGGTCGAAGCCTTCGCGGCCGCCGTAGCCATAGCTGCCGGATTCCTGGCGGTTGCCGTCGCCGACCACCACCGAGACGTTGACCCGCACCAGCGGGCGCACGTCGCGATAGGCGTCGCCGTCGGCCCGCAGGATCTCCACGACCTGCCACGACGCGCCGAACGAGACGGTCACCTGCCGCACGCGCGGGTCCTTGGCGCGCGCATGGGCGTCGATCGTCTCCAGCAGCTTCACCTTGGTCTCGAAGGTCGGCTCGCCGAGCGGGTTCTCGTCGCCGTAGAGGCGCACATTGGTGCGCACCGGCGCCGCCGCGTACTGGCCGGAATAGCCACCCTTCACCGCGCGCACTGCTTCCGCCGCGCGTGCCACCGCGGCATCCGACAGGTCGGAGGCGTGGGCATAGCCGACCGCCTCGTCCTTGACGGCGCGCAATCCGAAGCCCTGGGCGGTGTCGTAGGTCGCCTGCTTCAGGCGTCCGTTGTCGAACGCCAGCATCTCGGACTGCTTGTATTCGAGGAACAGTTCCCCGTCGTCGGCGCCTTCGAGGCCGCGGGCGAGGTGCCGGCGGGCGGCGTCCCGGTCGAGGCCGGCGCGGTCGAGGAGCGAAAGGGTCGAGGTCATGTCGGGAACCGCCTTGTTGGGGATTCGTCCTTCGAAAAGTAGTGCCTCACGCCCGGTCTTGCGAGGGGGCGTCAGCCGGTGCCGGGGGCAGGGCAGCCGTGCGTGTTAGGGCAGCTTATCGAAGCCTTCGCCGAAGCCCTTGAGGCTCATCGGGAAGCCGATGCCCTCTTCGGGGGTCTGGAAGATGATGAAGGTGGCGGTCTGGCCCGAGCGCATCTGCTTGATCAGGGTCGGGTCCATGACCACCTCGGCGACGCAGCCATTGGGCAGGCAGCGGACGAAGCCGGCGCGGCCCACGTCCTCGTTGTCGATCTTGAGGCCGAGCCCGGACGGCAGCAGCACGCCCATGGGGGCGACGATCCGCATCAGCCGCGACTTGTTGTCCGCGGTCTTCAGGACGATGACGGTGAGCCCGACATTGGCACGATCTTCCGCGGTCACGCTCTGGATCAGGGCGCATTGCTCGCCCTGCGCGCCCGGCGGCGTGTCGCAGCGGACCTGCCAGTCGGCATGGACCGAGCGGACGACGCCCTGCGCGGTGGCGGACCCCGTCAGGGTGACCAGAACGCCAAGCGCGCCGACGAGCGCCGGCGCAACCCTGCCTGTGAGCCTTCCGGGCTGAGATGAACCCATGGTTGCCTCGAATTGTCGGATCGCCTTCGCGGGGACCGCTGCCGGCGACCGCCGGAACGCGGTCGAATCACCGGCTCCGACCCGGGGACCCCGTCATGGTCGGGCTGTCCCGTCAAGGAATGGTAAAACAGCGCATTGTGGCCGAGTTGGGAACCCGGGACGGCGCGTCATTCGCAGGTCGCGCGCGGATGCCAAATATCGCATGGGACCCAGGGCCAAGGTGCATTGCGAGAGGCTCTAAAGTGTGGTTTTGAGTGCCTGGGAATCCCCAAAGGTTCCCGCCCGCGAATAGCCGAGGAGCCGCCCGTGGCGGGCGTCGCACCCGGAAGCCTCAACGACCTGCAAACGGGGCCCGGCGGGCATGACGGCTTCATCGAAGGAGCGATGACGACGATGCTGGTGTTCAAGCGGCTGGCCGCCTTGGCGGTGACGATCGGGGTGGTTCTCGCGGGGGCGGGGATCGCGCTCGCGGGAGACGGGCAGCCATCGCCGTGGCAACTGGGTTTCCAAATGTCGGCGACCCCGGTGATGGACAATATCGTCTCGTTCCACACCTTCGTGCTCTACATCATCATCGCCGTTTCACTGTTCGTGCTGGTGCTGCTGCTGATGATCATGGTGCGGTTCAACTCCCGCGCCAATCCAACCCCGTCGCGCACCACCCACAACACCCTGCTCGAGGTCGCCTGGACGCTGATCCCGGTGGTGATCCTGGTCATCATCGCGATCCCGTCGTTCCGGCTCCTGTTCTATCAACTGACGATCCCGGCGATGAGCGCCGAGGCCGGCGACGTGACGATCAAGGCGACCGGCCGGCAGTGGTACTGGAGCTACGCCTATCCGGACCACGGCAATTTCGAGTTCGACTCGCGCCTGGCTTGCGATCAGCAGCGCATCAAGTGCGAATCGCCGCGGCTGCTGGCGGTCGACAACGACCTGGTCGTGCCGGTGAACAAGAACATCCGCGTCATCACCACTGGCGGCGAGGTAATCCATGCGTTCGCGGTGCCGGCGTTCGGCATCAAGATCGACTCGATTCCTGGCCGCATCAACGAGACCTGGTTCAAGGCCACCCGCGAGGGCATCTACTACGGACAGTGCTCGGAACTGTGCGGCAGGGATCACGCCTATATGCCGATCGCGGTCCGGGTGGTGAGCGAGGAGCAGTTCAAGGCCTGGGTTGAGGGGGCGCGCAAGAAGTTCGCGCGCGACGAGGTAACGCCCGCCACCACGGTGGCGACGGCGGAGCAATCGACCGTCCGCTGAACGGCATGGGTTCGGGCGACGGCGCGGTAACGACTTGAAGTCGAAGGAACTGACAATGGCTACGACCGCACATTCCCACGGCGCACACGATGCTCATGGCGCGCACGACCACGCGCATGACAACGGTCACGCGACGCCCTACGGCTGGCGGCGCTGGGTCTACTCGACCAATCACA
>DATMEC010000096.1:0-6004 GCA_035557125.1 Steroidobacteraceae bacterium | reverse complement strand
AGCATCGCGAGCGACGCATGGCGGACCGCCAGCCCGGCCAGGTGCGCCGTGACCCCGGCGATCGCGGGCAGCAGGACGCGCTCCCGCGCCTCGGAAAGCATCAGCGCGTAGGCGAGGTTGTTGATGTCCTCCGACGTGCAGCCGAAGTGCACGAACTCGAGGTCCGCGGCCGGCGCGCCGGCCGACGCTAGCTGCTCGCGCACGAAGTATTCCACGGCCTTGACGTCGTGGTTGGCCTCACGCTCGATCGCCTTGACCCGGGCGACGCTGGCCTCGTCCACGCCGCGGGCGAGCGACTCGAGGCGGGCCTTCACGGCCCCGGACGGGCGGGAGAGGGCGGCGAAGCGCCCGGAGTCCGCCAGCTGCCGGAACCAGGCCGCTTCGACGCGCACGCGGCGCGCGATCAGGGCCGCCTCGCTGAAGAGCGCGGCGAGGTCTGCGCATTTGTCGGCGTAACGTCCGTCGAGGGGCGACAGCGCGTTCAGGCGGGCGTCGGTCATGGGGCGCGGGCGCGAGTGATAGAATGCGCATCTTACCCGTGAGCGCCCAGGACCGCATCGAAAAGGACAGCCTCGGCGAGATTCGCGTCGCCGCAGGGGCGCTCTGGGGCGCCCAGACGCAGCGTGCTGCCGACAACTTGCGCATTGGCCGCGATCGCATGCCGGCGGAGCTCGTCCGCGCGATCGGGCTGATCAAGTGGGCCGCAGCCGAGACGAACGGCGAACTCGGCGAGCTGCCTGCGCCCCTTGCCGCGGCGATCGCGGACGCCGCGCTCGAGATCGCGGCCGGCCGTCACGCCGAACAGTTTCCGCTCGGCGTCTACCAGACCGGCTCCGGCACCAGCACCAACATGAACGTCAACGAGGTGATCGCCCACCTCGCGAGCCGTGGCCTCGTGAAGGCGGTCCACCCCAACGACCACGTCAACCGCTGCCAGAGCAGTAACGACGTTATCCCCACCGCCATCCACGTCGCCGCCGCACTCGCGCTGCGCGACAGGCTGCTGCCGGCCCTGCACGGGCTTGCCGCCTCCATCGGGGCGAAAGCGGGCGAGGTCGGCGACCAGGTGAAGCCCGGGCGCACGCACCTCATGGACGCGCTGCCCGTCACCGTGGGCCAGGAGATGACCGCGTGGAAGTCGCAGGTCGAGGACGCGATCGCGCGCATCGAGGCGGCCCGCACGCGCGTGCATCGTCTCGCGCTCGGCGCGACGGCCGTCGGCACCGGCGTCAACGCGCACCCGGCGTTTGCCAATGGCGCGATCGCGCGCCTCGGCGCGCGCACCGGCCTTCCCTTCACCGGCGCGCCGGACCGCTTTGCGAGCCTTGCGGCGCAGGACACGGCGGTCGAGCTGTCGGGAACCCTGCGCGGCGCCGCGGTCGTGCTGCTCAAGATTGCGAACGACCTGCGCTGGATGAACTCCGGCCCGCTCGCCGGCCTCGCCGAGATCGCACTGCCGGCCCTGCAGCCCGGGTCCAGCATCATGCCCGGCAAGATCAACCCGGTGATCCCGGAAGCCGTGGCGATGGCCGCGACGGCGGTCATGGCGCGCGACGCGTCGGTCGGCATGGCAGGCGCGTCGGGCAATTTCCAGCTGAACGTGATGCTCCCGCTAATCGCCGATGCGGTCCTCGAGAGCATCGGCCTGCTCGCAGATTCTTCGGCCGCCCTTGCGGAGCGCGTCATCCCGGGCATCACCGTGAACGCCGCGCGCATCTCCGAGTCGCTGGCACGGAACCCGATGCTGCTCACCGCGCTCGCACCGCGCATTGGCTACGATCGCGCGGCCGCGATCGCCAAGCGCGCCGCCACAGAATCGCGGCCGATCCTCGAGATCGCGGTCGAGGAAAGCGGGCTCCCGCGCGACGAGCTCGCCCGCTTGCTGGACCCCCTGCGCCTCGCGCGCGGCGACGGCTCCGGGTCGTGAACGCCGCGGCCCCGCTCGAGCCGCACCGCCTGCCGACGGCGCAACTGCGCATCCTGCTGCGGGAACGGCTCACGCGGCGTCCAGACTCGCGCAACCCCCCGCGGATCGGGCATTACGCGGGTGGCGACACGCACCGGTTGCTGTCGCTGCTGCCCGCGGCGTCGACTCGCGCGGCGGTGCTGATCCCGGTCGTCGACCGCGACGCGGAGCTGACAGTGCTCCTGACGCTGCGCGCCGAAGGCCTGACTCACCACGCGGGGCAGGTCGCGTTCCCCGGTGGCCGGCTCGAGGCGGGCGATGCCGACGCGACCGCCGCGGCGCTGCGCGAAGCACAGGAGGAGATCGGGCTCGGGCGCGAGCACGTCGAGGTGCTCGGCTGCCTGCCGGACCACGCGGTGATCACGGGATTTCGCGTGACGCCCGTAGTCGGCCTCGTCCATCCCGGCTTCGAGCTCGTGCTCGATCCGACCGAGGTGGCCGGCAGCTTCGAGGCACCGCTGCGTCACCTGCTCGATCCGTCGACGCACGCACGCAGGCGACGCCGTATCGCCGGCGAGGACATCGAGACCTTCGAGCTGCCTTGGGGCAGCTTTAACATCTGGGGCGCGACTGCGGGCATGCTGCTCACGCTGCGCGAGACGCTCGGGGTGCCGCCGGCCGATGGCGATTGATCGCCTGCTTGCGATCATGGCCCGCCTGCGCGACCCCTCGCGCGGTTGCCCGTGGGACCTGCAGCAGGACTTCCGCTCCATCGCGCCGCACACGCTCGAGGAAGCCTACGAGGTTGCGGATGCCATCGAGCAGGGCGACCTCGCGCGGCTGCGCGACGAGCTGGGCGACCTGCTGTTCCAGGTCGCGTTCCACGCGCAGCTTGCTGCGGAAGCCAACGCGTTCGCCTTCGACGACGTCGTGGACGCGATCTGCGACAAGCTGACGCGCCGGCACCCGCACATTTTCGGCAGTGCCGTCGTCGCCGACGCCGCCGAGCAGACTGCGGCCTGGGAACGGATGAAGCGCGAGGAGCGCGCGGCACGCGGCGACGCCGGCGCTCTCGCCGATGTGCCCATGGCACTCCCCGCACTTAGCCGGGCGCGCAAGCTCGGTGCGCGGGCGTCGCAGGCCGGCTTCGACTGGCCCGATGCGACGGGTCCGCGAGCCAAGGTCGACGAGGAGCTGGCCGAGCTCGACGCCGCCTTGAACTCGTCCGACCCGACGGCGCGCGAGGGTGAGCTCGGCGACCTGCTGTTTTCCGTCGTGAACCTGGCACGCCACCTCGAGATGGACCCGGAGTCCGCCTTGCGACGGGCGAACGAGCGCTTCGCCCGGCGATATCGCCATGTCGAACGCGAACTCGATCGCCTCGGCCAGCCGCCGGGCAGCGCGACTCCGGAACTCCTCGACCGCCTCTGGGCCAGCGCGAAGTCCGAAAACCCCTGAATCCGGGTCCCGGTCGCGCTGCGGAGCGTTCAGGACGCATTCATTTGCGTAACCGTAGATTGGCAGCCGTGCAATCAAGGAGGCGCACCATGACACGCTTCAATCGGGCCCTCGCGGCGGCGGCCGGGCTCGCGCTGGCTTCGGGCGCCGCACTGGCCGACCCCGCGTACGTGCCTTACGACAACCGCTACGACCGCACCGGCGACGCCGATTTCGCCGACGTGCTGCACGTCGAGCCGATCCGCCGGCGGGTGCGGGTCAGCGAGCCACTGCGGGAGTGCTGGCAGGAGACCCGACCCGTCTCGGAGGGCCCGTTCTCGTACAACCACGTCAAGGGCACGCTCTTCGGCAGCGCGCTCGGCACCGTCGTCGGAAACCAGATCGGCCACGGCCGCGGCAAGGATGTCGCGCGCGTCGCCGGCGCGCTGATCGGTGGTGCGATCGGCCACAACGTCTCGGTGGACCGGCAGCGGCACCTTGGCGGCTCGCCGCATCGCACGGACGAACGCTGCGAAGTCCGCTATCGCGACAGTTTCGTCGAGCGCATCGACGGCTACGACGTGACCTACGAGTACGCGGGCCGCGAATACGTCACGCAACTGCCCTACGACCCGGGTGAGCGCATCCGTGTCCGCGTCGACGTGACGCCGGCCGACGGCTGATTGCCGGGCCCGGGCCGCCGCCGCGCGGCCCGGGCTCCCGCTTCCACTAGAATGGCCCACATGGCCCTGAACCGCTGCCTCGTGCTCGGCACGCTGTGCCTCCTGCTGGCCGGAGCCGCCTGGCCGGCAGGTACCGCCCATGCTGAAGGCCACGGCCGCCGGGGCGCGGAGCGCTCCTTTGCCGACCGGGGGATCTCGCTCGACGAGGCGGTGGCGCGCGCCGAGCGGCGCTACAAGGCGCGCGCCGTGAAGGCCGAGGAGAAACGCCACGGCGATCGCATCGAATACCGGATCCGGCTCCTCGGCGATGACGGCCGGGTCTTCGAAGTGCGTGTCGACGCCGCGACGGGCCGCGAGCGCTGACCGATGCGTCTGCTCGTGATGGAGGACGAGCCGGTGCTGCGCGAGACCCTGGCGCAACAGTTCCGCGCCGCGGGCTTCACCATCGACGAGGCGGCGGACGGCGTGGAAGGGGAGTTCGCGGGGCTTGAATACCCGATCGACGTCGCGATCGTGGATCTCGGCCTTCCCAGGCGCTCCGGCCTCGACGCGATCCGGGCCTGGCGCAAGGCCGGCCGCTCCTTTCCGATCCTGATCCTCACCGCGCGCGACAGCTGGCAGGAGAAGGTGGCCGGCCTCGACGCGGGCGCTGACGACTACGTCACCAAACCGTTCCGTTTCGAGGAAGTACTCGCGCGAGTGCAGGCGTTGCTGCGCCGGTCGGGCGGATGGTCACAGCCATTGATCCGATGCGGAGCCGTCGAACTCGACACGCGCGCGCAGGAGGTGCGGGTCGACGGCACGGCCATCGAGCTCACGGCGTTCGAGTACAGGCTGCTCGAATACCTGATGCTGCGCGCCGGCCAGGTCGTGTCCAAGGCCGAGTTGACCGAAAAGCTCTACGAACAGGACTTCGAGCGTGACAGCAACACGATCGAGGTGTTCGTCGGGCGCCTACGCCGCAAGCTCGATCCGGACAACCGATACCAGCCGATCGAGACGCTGCGCGGCCGCGGCTACCGGATCGCGCGCGGCTGACCGTGGCGAAGTCAGCGCCCTCGCTGCAGTCGCGCCTGCTCCTGACGCTGGCCATCCTGCTGGTCGTCGCCGCGGCGGCAGCCGCTGTCGCGCTCGATTCGCTGTACCGGAACCAGGGACTGCGTGCCCTCGAGGGCGTGCTCGATGCGCAGGTCATCGCGCTCATTTCCACGGCCGAGATCGACGCCGAAGGCCTGCTCGTGCCGCAGAACCTCGCCGAGCCGCGACTCGCGACGCCGGGGTCGGGCCTCTACGCGGAGATCCTCGGCTCGCAGGGGACCTGGCGCTCGCCCTCGGCAACCGGCAGCGGCCTCAATCTCGCCGCCGAGCCGCTGCCGGGCGAACGACGCCTCGAGCATGCGCAACTCGCGGACGGCTCGCCGGTCCTCGGGCTTTCGCTCGGCATCCGCTGGGAGCCGGAGGAGGGCGGGCCACGCGACTTCGTCATCCGCGCGGCCCAGAGCCTGGTGCCATGGCACCGTGAGCTCCTGCGCGTGCGCACCGGCATCGTCACGGGTTCGCTGCTGCTTTCGCTCCTGCTGCTCGCGGGCCTCGCCATTGCGCTTCGGATCTCGATGAGTCCGCTGCGGCGCCTCGAGAACGAGATCGTCGACATCGAGGCGGGCCGTCGCGAATCGCTCGCATCCGGCTGGCCGCGCGAGCTCGCCGGCGTCACCGGCAACCTGAACGCGCTCCTCGTCGGCGAACGCAAGCGGCTCGAGCGGTATCGCGCGACGCTCGGCAACCTCGCGCACAGCCTCAAGACGCCGCTCGCGGCCATGCAGGGCCTGCTCGAGCGGGGCGAAACGGGCCGCGACGCCTTCGGGCCGCCGCTCGAACGCATGCAGGCCATCGTCCAGCACCAGCTCAAGCGGGCCGTGTTCGGCGGCAGCGGCTCGACGCTCACCGACCTCGGCGTCCAGGAGCCCCTCGAGCAGCT
>DATMEC010000095.1:0-6372 GCA_035557125.1 Steroidobacteraceae bacterium | reverse complement strand
CGGGTCGCCGACCACCTCCTCGACCGGCAGCGATTCGTCCACGATGCGGTTCACGAACGAGGTGTTGGCGCCGTTCTCGAGCAGGCGGCGCACCAGGTACGGCAACAGTTCCTCGTGCGAGCCGACCGGCGCATAGACGCGGCACGGCAGGCCGCGGCCCGCCGGGTCGGTGAGCTCGCCGTAGAGTTCCTCGCCCATGCCGTGCAGCCGCTGGAACTCGAACTCGCGGCCGTTCGCCCGCGCCAGGTGGATGATGGAAGCTGCGGTGTGCGCATTGTGCGTCGCGAATTGCGGATAGATGCGCCGCGTGCCCTCGAGCAGGATGCGCGCGCAGGCGAGGTAGGCCACGTCGGTGTTGGCCTTGCGCGTGTAGACCGGGTAGCCGGGCAGCCCGCGCTCCTGCGCGCGCTTGATCTCGCTGTCCCAGTAGGCGCCTTTCACGAGGCGGAGGTTCAGCACGCGCGATGTCGCGTCGGCGCGCTGCTGCAGGTAGCGCAGCACGTCCGGCGTGCGCTTGGAATACGCCTGCACGGCGAGCCCGAGCCCGTCCCAGCCGGCGAGCGCGGGCGCGACGAGCAGCCGGTCGAGGAGCTGCAGCGAGAGCTCGAGCCGCTCCGTCTCCTCCGCGTCCACCGTGAGCGCTATCCCCGCGGACTTGGCGGCGAGCGCGAGCGCCTCGAGCCTCGGCCCGAGCTCCGCCAGGACCTGGCGCGCGCGCGCGTACTCGTAGCGCGGGTGCAGCGCCGACAGCTTGACCGAAACGCTCGGCCATTCCGCGGGCGGGCGGCCCGGGCGCAGCGAGCGTCCGACCGCCTCGATCGCCGCGCGATAGGCATCGAGATAGCGCAGCGCATCGCGCTCGGTCAGCGCCGACTCGCCCAGCATGTCGTAGGTGTGCCGGTAGCGCGCGCTTTCGTCGGAATCCGCGCGCGCGAGGGCCTCGCCGATGTTGCGGCCCATCACGAACTGGCGGCCCATGATCCGCATCGCGTGACGGAAGGCCGTGCGTACCACCGGCTCGCCGAGCCGTGCGACGAGGCGGCGCAGGAAGGACATCGGGTCGCGCACCTCGAGTTCCGACTCGCGCACGAGCTTGCCCGTCAGCATCAGTCCCCAGGTCGAGGCGTTCACGAACAGCGAATCCGCCTCGCCGAGGTAGTCTGACCACTGGCCGATCGCGATCTTGTCGGCGATCAGCTTGTCGGCCGTCTCCGCGTCGGGGATGCGCAGCAGCGCCTCGGCGAGGCACATCAGCACGACGCCCTCCTGCGAGGCGAGGCCGTACTGCTGGAGGAACGACTCGATGCCCGTCTTGCCCTCGCGGCGGGCCCGGGCGGCGACGACGAGTGCGATGGCGTCTTGCCGGATCGCTTCGCGCTCGCCGTCGGGCAGCCGCGCGAAGGCGAGCAGCTCGGACACGACCGTCTTCTCGTCGGCGAGGTAGAGCCGGTTGACGGCCCGGCCAGGATCGGATTCGAACTCGCCGTCGTCGGCACGCAGGAAACGGGGTGCGGGGTGTTCGCTCATCCCCGGATTCTAGCCGTGAGAGCCTGCCCGCCGCCGTGCCAGGTAGTCGCCGAGGATGCGACCGTGATCGAAGGCGAGCGGCGGCGGCGAGGCGGGATCGGTGACCAGGATGCCCGCCGCGTCGTCGCCGGCGACGGGCTCGCCTCGGGCGCGCGCCACGTACACGATCGTCACCGTGTGCCCGCGCGGATCGCGCGCAGGGTCCGAGTACACGCCGAGCAGCTCGCCGAGCGTGACCTCGAGCCCTGTTTCCTCGCGCGCCTCGCGAATTGCCGCCTGCTCGACCGTCTCCCCGACATCCACGAAGCCGCCCGGCAGCGCGTGTCCTGGCGGCGGATGACCGCGCCGGATCAGCACGATGGGCCGGCCGGGACGGTCCTCGAGCTCGATTACGAGGTCGACCGAAACCTCCGGCGTACGCGGCCGCGGCATCAGGTGGCGCTCACGGGCGGCCGCGCGAGGTAGGCGCGGATCAGCCGCCGGCCGAGGTACAGGAGCGGGATGAGCGCGATCGCCATCGCCATCTTATAGGCGTAGTTCACCGTGCCGACCGCGAGGAACAGGGGAATCGGCCACTGCTGCGGGCCGAGCACGAAGGCGATGTAGAGAACCATGAAGCTGTCGATGAGCTGGGACACGGCCGTCGAACCGGTTGCGCGCAACCAGACCCAGCGCTCGCCCGTGGCCGCGCGGATGCGCTGGAACACGGCGACGTCGACGAGCTGGCCGACCAGGAATGCGACGACCGAGCCACCGATCGTCCACAGCCCCTGCCCGAAGATATTCGCGAATGCGGCCTGCATGTCGGGGACGCCGCGCTCCGCCCCGACCTCGACCCACCACTCCGCCGGGACGAGCCCGATGGCGATGTAGGCGAACAGGAAGGCATAAATGATGAAGGCGACCGCGAGCCAGGAGATCAGGCGCACGCCGCGCACGCCGAAGTGCTCGTTGATGACGTCGGTCATGATGAAGACGACGGGCCAGAGCATGACGCCCGCGGTAAAGGACAGCGACCCGCTCCTCCCGAACAGCCCCCAGTCGAAGGGCTCGAGGCCGAGCGTGTCCTCGAGCGCGAAGATCTTGACGCCGACGAACTCGGCGATCAGGGCATTGGTGACGAAGAGCCCGGTGAGCGCGATGAGCAGCCGCGCCTCGCGCGAGGCGACGATCGCCGCCGCCGGATTCGCTGGCGCCGCGCCCGGCGGCCCGGCGCGCTTTGTTCGACTCATGCTGCCTCCCGGCGGCGATTATACGAGGGGCCGAACGCGCGGCCGGTATAATCCGCCGCTGGTCACGATGAGCGAACGCATGGACAAGGACCTGCTCGATCGGCTCGAATCCCAGACGGCGGAGCTCGCGGGCGCGGGGCTCTTCAAGCGCGAGCGCGTCATCGCCTCGCCCCAGGATCCGGTGATCCGCCTCGAGGACGGCCGCGAGGTGCTGAACTTCTGCGCCAACAACTACCTCGGGCTCGCGCACCACCCGGCGATCGTGTCCGCGGCCCACGCCGCGCTCGAGCGCTACGGCTACGGCATGGCCTCGGTGCGCTTCATCTGCGGGACACAGACCGTGCACCGCGAGCTCGAGCGCCGGCTCTCGGCCTTCCTCGGCACCGAGGACACTATCCTCTACTCGTCCTGCTTCGACGCCAACGGCGGCCTGTTTGAGACCCTGACCGGCGAGGAGGACGCGATCATCTCGGATGCGCTCAATCACGCCAGCATCATTGACGGCATCCGGCTGTCGAAGGCGAAGCGCCTGCGCTACGACAACGCCGACCTCGGCCAGCTCGAAGCCCGGCTGCGCGAGGCCGAGGGCGCGCGCTCGCGTCTCGTCGTGACCGACGGGGTGTTCTCGATGGACGGCACCATTGCGCCGCTGCCCGGAATCTGCGGCCTCGCCGACCGCTTTGGTGCGACCGTGGTCGTCGACGATTCGCATGCGACCGGGTTCATGGGCGCGGGCGGCCGCGGCACGCACGAGCATTGCGGCGTCATGGGCCGCGTCGACGTGCTGACCGGCACGCTCGGCAAGGCGCTCGGGGGCGCAAGCGGCGGCTACGTGTCCGGTCGCGCGCCGATCGTCGCCTGGCTTCGCCAGCGCTCGCGGCCGTATTTATTCTCGAACTCCATCGCCCCGGTGGTCGCCGCGACGACACTCGCCGTACTCGATCTTCTCGAATCCTCGGCCGCACCGCGCGAGCAGCTTGCGGCGAACGCGTCCTGGTTCAGGGCGCAGCTCGCGGACGCGGGATTCCGGCTGCTGCCCGGCGAGCACCCGATCATCCCGGTCATGATCGGCGACGCGGCGCTCGCCGTGCGCATGGCGGATCGCCTGCTCGAGCTCGGCGTATATGCCATCGGCTTCTCGTACCCGGTCGTACCGATGGGCAAGGCGCGCATCCGCACGCAGATGTGCGCAAGCCACACGCGCGCAATGCTCGAGACGGCAGCGAAGGCTTTTGTCCAGGCCGGGCGGGAGCTCGGCGTGATCGGCAAGTGAGAGAACCATGCAGGCACTGATCAAGTCGCGACCGGAACCCGGGATCTGGCTCGGCGAGCTGCCGAAACCAGAGCCGGGGCCGAACGACGTGCTGATCCGCATGCGCAAGACCGCGATCTGCGGCACCGACATCCATATCTGGCAGTGGGACGCCTGGGCGCAGCGCACGATCCCGGTGCCGATGCAGGTCGGCCACGAGTACTGCGGCGAGATCGTCGCCATGGGCAGCGAAGTGCGCGGCCTTGCGGTCGGCGACCGCGTCTCCGGCGAGGGCCACATCACCTGCGGCCATTGCCGCAATTGCCGCGCCGGCCGCCGCCACCTGTGCCGAAACACCCAGGGTGTCGGCGTGAACCGGCCGGGCTGCTTCGCGGAGTATATGGTCCTGCCGGCCTCGAATGTGTTCCGCCTGCCGGCGGCCATCCCCGACGAGATCGCCTCGATACTCGACCCGCTCGGCAACGCGACGCACGCGACGCTGTCCTTCAATGTCGTCGGCGAGGACGTGCTGATCACCGGGGCGGGCCCGATCGGCATCATGGCCGTCGCGATCGCGCGCTTCATCGGCGCACGCCACGTCGTGATCACGGACGTCAACGACTACCGGCTCGACCTCGCGCGCCGGCTGGGCGCAACCCGCGCACTCAACGTGAAGACCGACAGCATCGACGACGCGATGCGCGAGCTCGGCATGGAAGAAGGGTTCGACGTCGGCCTCGAGATGTCCGGCAACGCCTCGGCATTTCGCGACATGTTGCGCGTGATGCACCATGGCGGCAGCATCGCCATGCTCGGCATCCCGCCCGGCGAGGTCGCGATCGACTGGAACCAAGTCATCTTCAAGGGGCTCGTGATCAAGGGCATCTACGGGCGCGAGATGTTCGAGACCTGGTACAAGATGGCGGCGATGCTGCAGAGCGGGCTCGACGTGAGCGGCGTCATCACGCACCGCTTCCCGGCTTCGGACTACGCCCGCGCCTTCGAGACGATGGGCGGCGGCCAGTCGGGCAAGGTGATCCTCGATTGGAATTGAAGGGGACGCGCCCCTTCAATTCAGCTCACTCCACCCGGCAGGAACAGAGGTAGACCGGCCGCCCCTCCGCCGCGAGCGCCAGCAGCGCCCGCGCGCGCTCGAGCGCAAAACCGACCTGCGGCAGGGTCTCGCGGCGCGGCAGGACGGCGTCTATCAGCCAGGCAGCGCCCCCGCGCAGGCGCCACGCGAGCGCATCCCGCCAGGTGTGCTCCTGCTCGATCCAGCGCACGCCGTACTCGTCTTCGTCGAGGCCGGCGAGTCCCGCCGCGGCGGCGATGGCGTCATCGACTCCGCCGAGGTCGTCCACGATGCCTGCGGCCTTCGCGTCGGCGCCGGTCCATACGCGGCCCTGGGCAAGGCTGTCGATTTCCTCGGGGCGGCGCTTGCGCGCCGTCGCGACGCCCTCGACGAACGTGCGGTAGTGACGCTCGACCGACGCCTGCAGGATCTCCTTCGCTTCGGGACCGAGGCCGCGGTCGAGGTCGGTCTGCCCTGCGAGCCGCGTGGTCCCGAACCCGTCGTTGGTGATGCCGATCTTGCCGAGCGTGCGCTGGAACGTCGGTATCACTGCGAACACGCCGATCGATCCCGTAATCGTCGTCGGCGCTGCCAGGATGCGGTCGGCGTCCATCGCGATGTAGTAGCCACCTGAGGCGGCGACTGAGCTCATCGAGGCGACGACCGGCTTGCCGGCCGCCTTGAGCGCCGCAATCTCGCGACGAATCACCTCGGAGGCCATGATGCTGCCGCCGGGGCTGTCGATCCTGAGGACGACGGCGGCGATGTCTTCGTCGTGACGCACGTCGCGCAGGACCTGCGCCAGCGAATCGCCGCCAATGAGGCCCGGTGCGCGTTCGCCGTCGAGGATTTCGCCGGAGGCCACCACGACGCCCACCGTCTCGTCGCCATCGCCCTGCAGCGCATCCTCCGACCGCACGTACGGCAGGTATCCTCCCCACTCGATCGCGGAGAATCCGTTCTCCTCGTCCTCGCCGGCGACCTCCGCGATGATCGCCTCGAATTCCTGGCGCGTCTTGAGCCCGTCCACAAGGCCGCGCGCCAGCGCGTACTGCGCGATGTCGCCGCCAGTTGCCCGGATGCCGGCCGCCGCCTCGTCGGCATAGGCCTGAATCATCGCCGGATCGAGGTTGCGAGCGGCACCGACATCGGCCTTGTACGCGTCCCAGAGCGCGCCGACCCAGACCTCGGCGTCCGAGCGATCCTCGGGCGACATGTCCGCACGCGTCCACTCTTCCGGGGCCGACTTGTGGCTGCCCGCCTTGAACACGTTGATGTCCACGGCCAGC
>DATMEC010000094.1:0-6199 GCA_035557125.1 Steroidobacteraceae bacterium | reverse complement strand
AAGCGCCGCGGCAAGGACTGGGTGCTGAACGGCGCGAAGATGTGGATCACGAACGCGCCGATCGCGGACCTCGCGATCGTCTGGGCGAAGACCGAGGAAGGCATCCGCGGGTTCATCGTGGAGAAGGGCACCCGAGGATTCGCGGCGCCCGAGATCGAGCGGAAATTCTCGCTGCGCGCGTCCTCGACCGGAGCCCTCTACTTCGAGGACGTCGTCGTGCCGGAGGAGAACATGCTCCCGGGCAGCACGACCGGCCTCAAGGCGGCGCTCTCCTGCCTGACGCAGGCGCGCTTCGGCATCACCTGGGGCGTGATCGGCGCCGCGCAAGCCTGCCTGTCGCAGCTGCTCGACTACACGCAGACGCGCGTACTGTTCGGCAGGCCGCTCGCCGCGAACCAGGCGATCCAGATCCGCCTCGCCGCGATGGCGCGCGGCATCACCGGCGCGCAGCTCATGTCGCTGCAGCTTGGCCGCCTCAAGGACGCCGGGAAGATGGACCCGTCGCAGGTCTCGCTCGCCAAGTGGAACAACTGCCGCATGGCGCTCGACGTCGCGCGCGACGCGCGCGATATGCTGGGCGGTTCCGGCATCAGCGCGGAGTACGTGCCGATCCGGCACGCGCTCAACCTCGAGAGCGTGATCACCTACGAGGGCACAGAGACGATCCACCAGCTCACGATCGGCCGCCAGCTCACGGGAATCAATGCGTTCTAGGGCGACGGCCGCAAGGCTCGCCCGGGAAGCGCTCGAGCAGCTGGGGATCCGCTTCACCTTCGGAATCCCCGGCGTGCACAACACCGAGCTCTACGACGAGCTCGGCGCTTCGGACTCCATCACGCCCGTCCTCGTCGCTCACGAGTGCGGCGGCGCCTTCATGGCGGACGCGGTCAGCCGCACCGGCGCCGGGGTCGGCGTCCTCGCCATCGTGCCGGCCGCCGGCGTGACGCACGCGGCGAGCGGCATCGGCGAGGCATTCCTCGACGGCATTCCGATGCTCGTGATCGCAGGCGGCGTGCGCCGCGACCTCGGCCGCGCCTACCAGCTGCACGACATGGACCAGCAGGCGCTCGTCGCGCCGATCACCAAGGCGCGCTGGCGCGTCGAGCGCCACGCCGACGTGATGCCGGTGCTGTACGAGGCGTATCGCATCGCGACGACCGGCGAGCCCGGCCCCGTGTTCGTCGAGATCCCGGTCGACCTGCAGCTCATGCCGGGCGACGCCGGGGAGTGCCCCGAGTTCACTCCCCCACTGGCACCCGGCCACCGCGCAGGGCGCGAGGAAGTCGCCCGCGCGGCGGCGATCCTGCGCGCGGCGAAACACCCTGCAATCTTCTGCGGCTGGGGCGCGGTGGACGCCACGGCCGAACTCATCGCCATCGCCGAACTGCTCGGCGCACCGGTCTCGACGACGCTCCAGGGCTTGTCCGCCTTTCCCGGAAACCACCGCCTGCACGCGGGATTCGCGCTCGGGCCTGCCGCGGTGCCCGCCGTCGCAAACGCGTTCCGGGACTGCGACGCCCTGCTCGCCGTCGGCACGCGCTTCGCGGAAATTCCGACCGGCAGCTATGGCTGGAGTCCGCCTGCAAGCCTCGTCCACGTCGACATCAATCCGCGTGTCTTCAACGCCAACCACGCGGCCGCCGTCGCCCTCGAGGGCGATGCGCGCGCCGTGCTGGCGCTGCTGCGCGACACGCTCGGCGCTGCGCCCGAAAGTGCCCGCGCCGCGGCGGTGTCGGCGGCCATCGCGAAAGACAAGCGCGCCTCCCGCGAGGCGTGGCTCGCCCACGACCCGAAGGGCCGGGTCAACCCGCAGCGCTTCTTCAGCGCCCTGCGCGCGCGGCTGCCGGACGACGGCATCGTGGTGGCCGACGACGGCAACCATACCTTTCTCGTCGCCGAACTGATGCCGATCCACGCGCCGCGGGCGTATTTCTCGCCCTCCGACTTCAACTCGATGGGCTACTGCATCCCCGCCGTGATCGGCGCCAAGCTCGCGCGCCCGGAGCGCGTGGTCGTCGGCATCGTCGGCGACGGCGCCGCACGCATGACCGGGCTCGAGATGGCGACGGCGGTCGCACAGGGGATCGGTGTCGCATGGTTCGTCTTCAACGACGGTGAACTCGCGCAGATCGCCCAGGCGCAGGAGACGCCCTACAACCGCAAGACCTGCACCGTGCTGCCCGAGCTCGACTTCGAGGGCCTTGCGCGCGCGAACGGCGTCGGCTTCCTCGCCATGCAGGGCGACGCGGACGTCGAGAGGGTGATCGGCGAAGCGTTCGACGCCGCGGCGCGAGGCAAGCCGGTGCTCGTGGACGTGCGGATCGACTATTCGAGACGCACGCGCTTCACCGAGGGCGTGATCCGCACCAACCTGAAGCGCTTCGGGCTGGCCGATCAGGCGCGGCTCGTCGGCCGCGCGCTATGGCGGCGGCTGTCCGGCTGAATCCTCGGGCAGCGGCACGCAGTCGACACCTCCCGCGCGGAGCCTCGCGCAGAGATCACGCGCCTGAGCCTGTGCGAGTGCGCCGGTCCTGAGCCGCCAGATCGAATCCACCTGCCCGCGCGGCGCTATGACTTGAAGCCCGGTTCCGCCAAGCACGCCCCCGTGCCGTGCAACCGACCGTGCGAGGTCCGCCCGGGCGGCGGCTTCGGTTGAATAGGCGCCAAGTTGCACGACGTATCGCCCGCCCGCGGGCGCCGGGCCCGGCGGCATGAAGTCGATCAGTCGTTGCCGCGCCTGCCCCGTATGACGGCCGTCGGGAAATTCGCCGAGGTATCGCTGCCAGGCTTCCGGCGTGCCGAGGCGCTCGGCCCGCGCCCAGGACCCGGCGTCGCGCAGTCCCGCGAGCGCCGCGCGCGCCTCTGCCGCGTGCGGGCCTGCCGGGAAACGCTCGAGGTAGGACTCGTAGGACGCGACCGAGTCGTTGTGCCGGGCCCGATCCCACCCGGACTCCTCGCGGCTGCAGGCCGCCGCGATCGCGGCGGCGAGAATCCACGGCACGACTATAATTCCGCGCATGCTGCCGACGATCGTCGCACACCGGGGGGATGCGGAACACTTTCCGGAGAACACCCTGCCCGCCCTCGAGTCGGCCTGGCGGCGCGGCATCGTCCACGCCGAGTTCGACGTGCAGCTCTCCGCGGACGGCGTGCCTTTCGTGATCCACGATTCGAGCCTCGAGCGGACGACGGGCTGCGCGGGTGACGTGCGGCTCATGATGTCGGGCCAGCTCGACGGCGTGGACGCCGGCGAGCCCGCGCGCTTCGGCCGGGCGCATGCCGGCACCGCGCTGCCGCGGCTCGCCGCGGTCGCCGACCTCATGGACGGCCTGCCGGGAGCGCGTGCGTTCGTCGAGGTCAAGCGCGCGAGCCTCGTTCATCACGGGCGCGCGCAGTGCATCGCGCGTGTCCTCGCGGCGATCGCGCCCGTGCTCGAGCGCTGCGCCGTGATCTCCTTCGACGCCGACGCCGTGCGGATTGCGCGCACGACCGGTCGCGTGCCAATCGGCTGGGTGCTCGATGGCGACCCGCTGCAACTCCGTTCCGTGCTCGAACTCCTGGCTCCCGAGTACGTGTTCTGCGACCACCGGCGGCTGCCGGCCGGGCGCGAGCCGCCCGCCGGCCGCTGGGCCTGGGTCGCGTACGAAGTGACGGACGCGGCCCTCGCGCTCGAGCTCGCCGGCCGCGGGGTCGCTATGGTGGAGTCGATGGCGCCGCTGCGCCTGGCGGCAGAGACCGCCGCGCGACACGCGATTTCCGCATGACGGGCGACGTCCATGTCGCCATCGACCAGGGCGGGCATGCGACTCGCGCCAGCGCCTGGTCTGCCACGGGCACGCTCGAGGGCGCCGCGCTCGTCACGATCGCGACGCAGCGCAATGCCCTCGGCCACGTCGAGCACGATCCGGAGGAGCTGGTCGGAAGCGTCGAGACCGCGCTCGCCGAGCTCGCGCGGATCGTCGAACCGCAGCGCTGGGCGGCAGCGGGCCTCGCGGTGCAGCGCTCGAGCCTCGTCTGCTGGAACGCCGGGGACGGGCGCGCACTGTCGCCGGTCATCTCGTGGCAGGACACCCGCGGCGCCGCGTGGCTGCGTGGCCTCTCGCGCCGCGCGGAGGACGTGCAGCGCCTGACGGGCCTCACGCTGTCGCCCCATTACGGCGCGAGCAAGCTGCGCTGGTGCCTCGACCATTTGCCCGATGTGCGCAGTGCCGCGGCACAGTCGCGACTCGCGGCAGGCCCGCTTGCCGCTTTCCTGCTGCACCGCCTGCTCGAGGAGCGGCCGTTCCTGGCGGACGCCTCGACCGCAGCGCGGACGCTGCTGTGGTCGCCGTTCGAGCGCGACTGGTCGGCGGAGCTTCTCGAGCTGTTCGGCATCCCGCGCGAAGTGCTGCCGCAGTCGACCGGCACTTCGCAGGCCTTCGGCACGCTCGCTTTCGCAGGCCAGCGCGTGCCTGTCGTCGTCTGCAACGGCGACCAGTCCGTCGTACCCTACGCCGCCGGCCCGCTCGACTTCGACGCCGCCTACGTCAACCTCGGCACCGGCGCTTTCGTGCTACGGCCGACGACCGAGGCGCTGCATGCGCCGCCCCTCCTCACGAGCCTGATCCGCGCCGATGGCGAGCACGCGGACTTCGTCCTCGAGGGCTCCGTCAACGGCGCCGGCGCGGCACTGGCCTGGCTCGAGCACCACCAGGGCGCCGCGGCGGACCGCCTGCTCGCCCTGCTCGGCAACGCGGACCTCACCGACGAGGGCGCGCCGTTCTTCCTGAACGGCGTCTCGGGACTCGCCTCGCCGTTCTGGGTGCCGGACTTCGAGACGCGTTTCGTGGGAGACGGCAGTGACCTGCAGCAGTGCCGCGCCGTGCTCGAGAGCGTCGCCTTCCTGATCAAGGCGAACCTCGACGAGATGGACCGCCACCGGCCGGCGGCCGCCAGGCTCGTCGCGAGCGGCGGACTCGCCGAGAACCGGCTGCTGTGCCGGATGCTCGCAACGCTTTCCGAGTCGCCGGTGGATCGCGGCAGCAACCTCGAGGCGACTTCGCGCGGGCTCGCCTGCCAGGTGGCGGGCATGCCGCCCGGTTTCACCGCACCGCCGGTCGAGCGTATCGAACCGGAGCCGGACCAACGGCTGCTCGCGCGCTACCTCAAGTGGCTCGCGCTGATGCGCGAGGCCGCGGGACCCGGCTGATCAGGCCGCGGCGAGTTCGTCTGCGATCCACCGGTCGATCCAGCTCGGGCCGCCGAGCGCATCCATGTAGCCGCAATGGCCGCCGCGCGGCGTCACGGTGACCTCGAGCGATGCCGGGCGCGCCAGGTGCGCGAGGTCCCGCGCGTGGATCATCGGGTCGTCCTCGGACGTGAGGAGGTGCGCGGGCGCTTCCAGCGATTCCAGCATCGGCCCGGTGATCGCGTAGCCCTTCAGGTAAGTCGCAAGGTCCGGGTATTCCGTGTGCTTCAGCACCATTCTCTCGGTCATCGCCGTCAGCGACGAGTCGCGGATCATGTCGCCGAAATCGTAGTGGCCGGGCCAGGCCGCCTGCTTGAGCCGCAGCGACCTTCGCCACTTGAACAGGAAATAGTTGCGGTAGACGGCCGGCCCGTTCTCGAGCGCGTCGAGCGTCGTCGCCGGGTCGAGCACGGGGCACACCGCCACGATGCGCGCGAGGCGGATGCCCGCCGCCGGCGCGCGGGCTCCGACCCGCAGGCAGAAGTTGCCGCCGAGCGAATAGCCGGCAAGAAGCAGGCGATGCCCGGGAAACAGTGCCTGCACTCGCCCGACTGCGCCGACGACCTCGGGCAGGCGGCAGGAATGGAACAACTCGCGGTTCAATGCGTGCGTGCCGCCGTGGTCGCGCAGGTTGAGGCGAATGACCGACAGGCCGCGCTCGTGGAGCAATTGCGCGAGCGACAGCAGGTAGAGCGAGTCCGCGCTGCCCTCCCAGCCGTGCAGCAGGACGGCCATGCGGGGCGATTTCGCGGCCGCAGCGGCGGGAGGCTCGGCGTGCCAGCCCATGAGCCGCGCGCCCGCGCCGCAGTCGAGCACGATGGGCTTGCTCGAGCGGATGACGGCCCGCGCGCGCCACTCCACCGCGGGCCGGCGGAGCGGAAAGCTCGGCAGGATCGACTGCAGGTGCCGGTTGGCGAGCCAGGCCGGCGGCCGGAACGGATTCATCGCTCGACGATGCTGATCTCGATCCGG
>DATMEC010000093.1:0-4534 GCA_035557125.1 Steroidobacteraceae bacterium | reverse complement strand
CCCCGGCGCGGGTTACATAATTCGGATTATAGGCAGGAAACCGGCGAGACGCCTCAACCGCCCGCCTGCGATGCTCGGCGCCTGAACCGCAGGGAGGCGGCTCATGGCCCTGAGCTTCGATCGCGCGGCGGAAACGCTGCTCCGCCACGTCGTCGCCCGCTCTCGCGGCCGGCACGTGCTCCATGCCGACGCGGCGGCGCGCGCCGCTGCGAGCCGGCGCCTGGCCGGACTCTGCGAGCGGCACCGGCTGCAGTGCCTCGTCTGGAGCGTGACCGACCGTTGCCTGCACGTCGTCTTCCGCGGGCGCGGCGGGGCGAGCGCGCTTGCGGCGGAAGAAATCGGCGGCGCGGAGCTGCGTTACGGCCACTGCCTGTCGACGGTCGTGAACGCCGATCTCTACCTGCTTGAGGTCGCGCGTCACGCGCTGCTTGCACCGGTGCGCGCCGGGCTCGTGCGACGCGCGATCGACTGGCCGAATTCCAGCGCGCGGGAATCCTTCGGCCTCTGTCCCGCCTCGGCGTGGCTCGATCCGACGCCGCTCTACGACCTGCTCGGACCGCCGGACGGCCAGGGGTCGGTGCGCCTGCGTCGCTTCATCGAGACCGGCTAGCGGCGCGCAATGCCTCGCCCATCAGAGCCGGCGAAGCCACGCCGCGATTCACGCCTTCGGACAGGGCGTGCCGCCACGCGCGCGCGCCTGCCCGCCCATTGAAGAGCCCGAGCATGTGGCGCGTGATGGCGCGCAGTGGCGTGCCGGCGGCCACCCGCGGCTCCGCGTAACGGCGCATGCGGTCGACGATCGTCTCGACCGCAGGCGTCTCGAAGCCGTCGTCGAACACCGCGCGATGCAGGGCGGGCAGGAGGAACGGGTTGTGGTACGCCTCGCGGCCGAGCATCACGCCGTCCGCTTGCGCAAGCTGCTCGGTCACCTGCGGCACCGTGCGCAGGCCGCCGTTGACGACGACCGTCATGGACGGAAACTCCCGTTTCACTTGCGCAGCGCGGGCGTAGTCGAGTGGCGGCACCTCCCGGTTCTGCTTCGGCGTCAGCCCCTTGAGGATCGCCTTGCGCGCGTGCACGACGACAATTTGGCAGCCGGCCTCCCGGATGGCCGCGACGAAGTCGCGCAGGAACGCCCAGTCGTCATGCTCGTCAATCCCGATGCGGCACTTCACAGTGACCGGTACGCAAACCGCGGCGTTCATCGCCCGGACACATTCGGCGACCAGCCGCGGACGCGCCATCAGACAGGCGCCGAAGGTCGCCTGCTGGACGCGGTCGCTCGGGCAGCCGATGTTGAGGTTGATCTCGTCATAGCCGAATTCGGCGCCGATGCCGGCGGCATCGGCCAGGAGCGCAGGATCCGCGCCGCCCAGTTGCAGTGCGACCGGGTGTTCCTCGGGATCGAACTCGAGCAGGTAGTTGCGGTCGCCACGCACGATGGCCTGCGCCACGATCATCTCCGTGTAGAGCAGGACGCGCGGCGAGAATTGCCGCAGGAAGTAACGGCAATGCCGGTCGGTCCAATCCATCATGGGAGCCACGGACAGCCGCCGATCAATGGCTGGGTGTCGGGGTGCATGGCCGGAGCAGGCAGCTAGGGCAGTCATAGAATGCCCAAGATAAACCAACGTAGCCGGCTGGGGGGCGCAGTTGGTTTCGGGACCTGGGGACATGACCGGCCCAGTATTTGGCGCTAATCTTCGGCACGATGAACGCCCAGCATTGGCGGTCCGAACAACTCTACGGCCAGCGAGACGTATTCCGCTTCATTGCCGCCGCTGCCTGTTATGCGCTGATCATCTATCCCGACAAGACAATCCAGTTCTTAGCGGGTGTCGCATTCGTCTTCGCCCTCTATTGTCAGTTCCGAGCCGGGGCAGTCGCACGAGAAATTGACGAAGCGGCTGCAAACTTGGTTCTTGAAACAGACCCCGTTCGCAATGCGGAGGCACGAGACCGACTGGACTCACTTGTGATTCGATCCCGGTGGCACGATCGACTGTAGCGGCAAGTCAGTTTCTTAAAGAATGAAAATCCCTCGGCTGCGTTCAGGTTATTTCGCGGCCGGTCGCACGCGTGTAACACTCGTTCGCAAGCTTCTCGTCGAGTGACGCCGGCGAGCTGACGACGAGAAAGATCAGCTCACCCGCCTCATGCGGGCGGTACACGTCGTTCCAGGTCCAGACGGCCACTCCAGCATCCTGCCGCTCAAAGTAATAGGCGCGCTTCGCCGAGGCATCGTAACGGTGCGCGTCACTGAACTTCTTCAGTTCCTCGGCCAGGCCAGCCCTCACCACATCGGGGAGTCGCGCGTGCACCTGTTGGAACTCGTCAGCATTCGTCGCGTGAATGAAGCTGACAACCGAGTTGTAGGTTTCTTCCAGCATGCTCCCAATTATCCTACAAACAGCATGGAGCCGATGCTCTGAACGCGCGCCGGTCGCCGCATGGCATGATCGGGTCGCCATTGGGGTCGAGGCATAGAACCGCTGACATGTTGGCAAACGGCGCAGTGGACCGGATTCACTTGACGGAGCAGCTGGCGTCCGTCATCAGACAAGTCGAAGACGGCCGGGAGCTCGTAAGGCGCCAGCGAGACCGCATTTACACGCTCGGCAAGGCCGGACGAGACACCGCCCTGGCCGAACTGGTCCTGGCTCGACTGGAAGCGTCACAAACGCTGCGGGTCGCAGATCGCCAGCGACTCCAGGGCCTGCTTGCGGCGCTCGGCCAGTGAGCTGACTGTCAGTCTTCCGTCAACACGAGTACGCGGCCTCCCCATTCGCGCGGATCGACACCCGTGATGCGCTTTGCGATCCTGCCGGCAGGCGCGAGGAACGTGACTTCGACGTCAACGGTGCCCGTATTCGCGATCCCGAAATGCACCGGCATGTCGCTCTGTGATCCATAGCCGTCGCCGGCTGGAACGATTCGCGTGCCGAGCAGCTTTCCTTCGCCGTCGAATATCCGCACCTCGGCCCCAATGCGTGTCGCCCGGCCTTTTCGTTCGAGGACTCGTACCTGAAGCGAGCGTCGCGCCTGCGCATCTGGCAACTGGTTTCGCAGCAGTCGATGTCCGCCATTATCGGGAAAAGTGTCGGTCAGCGAGAGATCGAGGTCGCCGTCCCGATCGTAGTCCGCCCACTGGACGCCGTGGTCGGCCGCGAGAAGCGGGTTGCCTTTCTTCAGGTCGTCGGCGAACTGGCCGCCCTCGTTAATGAACAGGTGGGCCTGCGACCAGGATTGCTCGCCGTCGACGTATGCGGCAACGAAAAGATCCAGGTCGCCGTCGTTGTCGACGTCGCCCCAGGACGCGCCGACGGCATGCAGGTCATGGCGCAGTCCTGCTTCGGCGCCCGACTCCCGGAACTTGCCGCCACCGATATTCCGGTAGAGAAGCGTCGGACCATAGGTCGCGACGAAGAGGTCGAGCCGCCCGTCATTGTCGTAGTCGCCCACGGTGCAGCCGACCCCGCCCTCGGCGGCAGTGCGCTGTGGCTGGTGCATGTCGAGGTCCGGTGCGACGTCCACGAAGCGGCTGCCGTCGTTACGGTAGAACCCGTCCTTGTCGCCCTCCTGGTTGGCCTGGAAGACGTCGAGGTCGCCGTCCTGGTCCATGTCGAACCAGCAGGCGCCCACAGTCCTGCGCGGATCGGAAAGCCCGACTGCGTCACTGACATCCACGAAGCGGCCACCGTCATTCCGGAACATGCGATTGGAGGCCGAACGCTGGGCGGAGAACAGGTCCAGGTCCCCGTCGTTGTCGTAGTCGACCCAGCTTGCCTGCCGGCTGTCGGCGTTGGGCAGCCTCAAGTCCAGCGACTCCGCAACTTCCACGAGCTCGCGGCCGTCTTCATTGCGAAACAACAGGTTTCTCGCCGCTACACCGGTGTCGGCCGACAAGCCGGCATGGAGGTCGGGATCGCCATCGCCATCAAAGTCACCCCAGGCCAGCGCCCTGACCTCCGGCCCGCCTGTGGGAAGTCCGAGTCCCGCTCCCGCTTCAACGAACACGCCGGACTCATTGCGATAGACCCTGATCGCGCCGTCCTGGAACGAGACGGCCAGGTCCAGGTCGCCGTCGCCTTCAACGTCTGCAAATGCGCTCGAAAGCGCATGAGGCGCGGTGAAAAGCTCGGCCTGCACGGTTGTGAAATCGGGCGCGTCGGCGACCGCCAGGGCCGCGCAGCCCGCACAGGTGACAAGGCAGGCTGCACGCTTGATCATGGCGCCCATCATAAGCTGGCGGGACACCGCCACGGGGAGCCGCCAGGTGTCCTTCTCCATGATGACGCTGCTCGGGGTCGCCACGTTCCTGCTGCTGATGCTGCTCGCCTCCGAGCTGGGGCGCCGGCTCGGCGTGACCCAGATCGCGCGCGATCCGGAGGGACTCGCAAAGGGCATCGGCGCTGCGGAAGCCGCGGTCTTCGGGCTGCTGGGACTGCTGCTGGCCTTCAGTTTTTCCGGCGCCGCCTCGAGGTTCGAGGACCGCCGTCACTTGATTACGACCGAAGCGAACGCGATCGGCACG
>DATMEC010000092.1:0-2492 GCA_035557125.1 Steroidobacteraceae bacterium | reverse complement strand
GCGGGAATCGGCGGCGGCGCCGTGACGCCTTACGACGTCTTCGTCGGCGCATACAACACGCGGGCGGTGCCCGAGGCGCTGGTCGAGGGACTCGGCAGCGTCTGGTCGGTGACCAACGGCTACCACAAGGTCTTCGCCTGCTGCGGCTACGCGCATTCCGCCATCGAAGCCACGCTCGAGCTCCTCGGCCGCATGAAGAAAAAGAAGGAGGAGATCACCGAGATCGTGGTGGAGACCGCGCCGGGCGGCCAGGCGCTGCGCACGGTCGAGCCCGAGACCGTGCTCGCGGCCAAGTTTTCGCTTCCACACGCCATCGCCGCGACCGTGCAGCTCGGCACCGCGGGCGCGCGCGCCTTCACCGACGACAAGCTGCGCGACGAAGGCATCTCGAAGCTGCGCGAGCGCGTGCGGCTTACGCCCTACGGCGACCTCAAACCCTGGCCGAACGACCGGCCGGCGCGCGTCACGCTGCGCTTCGACGACGGCGCCGAGATGTCGGCGGTCTGCGAGAGCGCGCGCGGCGGCGCCGACAACCCCTTCGACGAGCCGACGCTGCTCTCCAAGCTGGCCGAGAACGCCGGCTCGGTCTTCCCCGCGGCCCCGGACACGATGAAGAAGGTCATCGCGGGGGACGCCGGCCTGCTTGCGCGCCCCTGGCGCGAGGCGCTTGCCGGCATGGTCAAGCCGTGACGCTCGCCCGCGAGCTGGTGCGGGCGGTTAGGGCCGTCGCGAAGGCGCCGCTTCCCGAGGAGGCGGCGCTCGCCGCGCGGCTGCACCTGCTCGACGCGATCGGCGTCGGGCTCGCCGCCGCCGGGTCGCCGATCGGCGCGGCGTACCGCGGCTTCGCCGCCGAGACCGTCAAAGGCGGGCCCGCCACGGTGTTCGGCCAGTCCACTGGCGCCAGCGCCGCCGACGCGGCGCTGATCAATGGCGGCCTGATCCACAGCCTGGAGTTCGACGACACGCACACCGCCTCGATCGCGCACGGCAGCGCGGTGCTTGCTGCCGGCGCCCTCGCCGTTGCGGAGGCGCAAAACGCGAACGGCGCCGCGCTGCTCGGCGCCTACGCGAGAGGCTGGGAGGTGCTGATCCGCTTCGGCCTCGCGGCGCCGAACGGCTTCCACGCGAAGGGATTCATGAGCACCTCGGTCACCGGCACGCTTGCGGTGGCGCTGCTCGCAGCGGAGCTGATGGGCCTGGACGAAGAGCGCACGGTGGCCGCGGTCGGCATCGCGCTCAGCCAGTCCTCCGGTGTGATGGAGTTCCTCACCAATGGCTCGTCGGTGAAGTCGCTCCATCCAGGGTGGGCGGCCCACGGCGGCGTCGTGGCGGCGATGCTGGCGCGCTCGGGAATGACGGGACCGGAGACTTCGCTCGACGGCAAGCACGGCCTGTTTCGCCAGTTCACCGGCGACGAAGCCGCCGCCGGGCGCTTCCGCGCATTGATTGGCGGTCTCGGACGTGAATGGCACCTGCCGAAAGCGGCATACAAGTTCTACCCCTGCTGCCACTACCTGCATCCGTTCATCGAGGCGGCGAGCAAGCTGGCCGAGCGCGGCGTGCGCCCGGGCGACGTCGAGCACATCGTCTGCCGCGTACCGCAAGGCGAAGCGGCCGTCATCTGCGAGCCGTGGGAGCGCAAGCAAGCGCCCGATAACGGTCACGCCGCACGCTGGAGCCTGCCGATCGCCGTCGCGGCGCAGCTCGTGGAAGGAAAGGTCGATCTCGCGACGTTCGAGGCGCCCGCGGGCGCCGCGGTGCGCAAGCTCGCCCAGCGCATCGCCTGGGAGCCGCTGCCCGGCGCGCGCTTCCCGGAGCGATTCGAGGCCGAGGTGGTCTGCAAGACCGGGAGCGGAACGCAGCAGATCCGCATCGACGACGTGTTCGGCAATCACACCCGTCCCCCGGGCGCGGACGCGGTGCTATCCAAGTTCCGCGCCAACGCGGCGCGGTCGCTGAAGAGCGATGCGGTCGGAGCGCTCGAGCGTGCGGCGCAGGACCTTGGCGCCGCCCGCGACCTGAAGGCGCTGTCGGCGGCACTACGTTCAACCGGTCAGACGGCGGAGAGCGGCGCGTAGAGCTCCGGCCGGCGGTCGCGCCACCAGGGCAGGCTGGTTTGCGCGGCGGCGACGTTGTCCAGGTCAAGCGTCGCCACGAGAACCTCGGGCGTGTCCGAGGAGGCGACCGCCAGCATGTCGGCGCCTATCGGGTCCACGATCATGCTGCGGCCGATGTGGTTTCGGCCGTGCTCCATCCCGCAACGGTTCACCGCCACCACGTACACCCCGTTCTCGTAGGCGCGCGCCTGCAGCGGGAGCTCCCAGGTGTTCCCGCGTAGCTTGGTCTCGCCATAGGTTGCGGCGCAGATCGGCATGAAGAGGATCTCCGCGCCCTTCAGCGCGAGCAGGCGCGAGCCTTCCGGGTATTTGCGGTCGTAGCAGATCTGGATGCCGATCTTCGTGCCGCAAAGATCGAAAACCGGAAACTCGATG
>DATMEC010000091.1:0-5885 GCA_035557125.1 Steroidobacteraceae bacterium | reverse complement strand
TGACCGTCCCCTCCTGAAGCGCTACTGCTTCAACTTTTCCAGGAACATCGCCACCGTCCACTGGTAGTAGTCGACGTTGTCGCGCTTGGCGAAGCCGTGCCCCTCGTTGAGCCCGACGAGGTACCAGACCTCGCCGCCGTTGGCGCGGATCTTCGCGACGAGCTGCTCGGATTCCGTGTACGGCACGCGTGGGTCGTTCTTGCCTTGGATGACCAGCATGGGCTTGGTGATCTTGCCCGCGTTGTTGAGCGGCGAGATCTTTTCGAAGAACGCGCGCATCTTCGGGTCGCGCTCGTCGCCATACTCGGGCCGACGCAGGTCGCGCCGGTATTCAGCGGTGCTCTCGA
The DNA here is from genome assembly GCA_035557125.1 of Steroidobacteraceae bacterium. Lineage (GTDB taxonomy): Bacteria > Pseudomonadota > Gammaproteobacteria > Steroidobacterales > Steroidobacteraceae > SCUD01. Next base: position 5,538 of record DATMEC010000091.1, on the reverse strand, counting down.
GGAAGGTGACGAAGCTGCTGATGCCGACGATGTCGACGGCGCCGCGCAGCCGATCGTTGTAGTGCGTCATGGACGCCAGCACCATGTAGCCGCCGTAGGAGCCGCCGATCAGCACGATGCGCTTGGCGTCGAGGTCGCGCTGCGCGCCGATCCAGTCGAGCAGCGCGCCGATGTCGCGCACCGAGTCCTCGCGCTTCATGCCGTTATCGAGGGCGACGTAGGTCTTGCCGTAGCCGCTCGAGCCGCGCACGTTCGGCAGGATCACCGCGTAGCCGAGCTCGGCGGCCCACTGCTGGACGTTGGTGCTGAACACCGGGCGCGACTGCCCCTCCGGCCCGCCGTGGATGCTGATCAGCACCGGGTGCGGTCCTGCGCCTGCGGGTTTGTACACCCAGGCCGGTATCTCGCGCTGCTTGCCCTCCATTTTGTCGAACGTCGGGTAATGCACGAGCGTCGGCTCAACGAGCGACTTCGCGTCGATCGGCCCGATCTCGCTCTCCGTCCAGCGCTCGAGCTTCCCTTCCGCAACCGTCCAGACCCAGACGTCGGACGGGGTGTTCGGTGTCTCCATGTCGAAGGCGAGGCGCTTGCTCTCCCGGTCGAAGCCGAGCGCGCCGATGACGCCAAACGGCAGTTCCGGCGGGATCAAGTCCGCCTTCTGCGAGAGGTCCATCACGCCGAGGCGGCTCGCTCCATCTATGTTTGCGATGTAGGCGAGGTAGCGCCCGTCCTTCGACAGGGCGAAGTCCTCGATTTCCCACTTCAGGTGATCGGTGAGCGGCGTCACCTTGCCGCTGGCGAGATCGACGTAGCGCAGCGTCTTGAACTCGCTGCCGAGGTCCGAGGTGATGTAAACGCCCTTGCCGTCGCGCGAGAAATACCCGCCGCGGGCAGCCTTCACTTTCGCCGGCTCGATCTCGCGCTTCTCGCGTGTCGCGAGATCATAGGTCCAGAGGTAGCTCTCGTTGACCGAGACGAAATGGATGAGCAGCAGCGACTTGCCGTCCGGGGACCAGTCGACCGCGTTCCAGCCGACCTCCGGCGCCTCGAACACCATCTCCGGGGCGCGCCTGTCGAGCGGGTCGTCGACGTAGACGTCCGAGACGACGCCGGTCCGCGCCGTCCACTGGAACGCGTACCGTGTTCCGTCGGGTGACCAGGCGCCCGTGCCCGCGCGGCCCGTGCCGTCCGTCAGGCGCACGGGATCGGCGGCGGCTGGATCGAGGTACTCGAGCTGGTAGTTCTCGTCGCCGCCCGCGTCGCGCACGTAGGCGACGCCCTTGCGCGCACCCGTCGGCGACCAGCTGCCGCCGTTCACCGGCTCGTCGAAGAAGGTGAGCTGCCGGCGCGCGCCCATCGGCGCGTCCACGACGTGGAGCTGGTTCGTGTTGCCGAAGCGCGTCGAGATCGTGATCCGCCCGTCCGGCGTCCAGTCCTCGAAGGACGCGCCGCGCGCGAACTGGTAGCGGCGCATGCGCTGCTGGAGCTCCGGCGGGATCTCCGGGATGCCTTCCATGGCGAGGTTGCCGCGCGTGACGCGCTCGATCTCGGCAGCGGAAGCGTGGAACGACAGCAGGGCGAGCGCCAGGACGAGGGTGCGGGTCATGCGAGTGCTCCAGGGATCTCGAGTAACGTAGAGTGCCACAGGGAGAGGTAACCATGGCCACGCAGAAGGTCGGCTACATCATCGGCAGCCTCGCGAGGGGCTCCATCAATCGCAAGCTCGCGAAGGCGCTCGTGCGGCTCGCGCCCGACAGCCTCGAGCTCAGCGAGATTCCGATCCGGGACCTGCCGCTCTACAGCTACGACTACGACGCCGACTATCCCGCGCCGGCGAAGACGTACAAGCAGGCGCTCGAGGCGTCGCAAGCCCTTCTCTTCGTGACGCCCGAGTACAACCGCGGCATCCCGGGCGCGCTCAAGAACGCGGTCGACTGGGGCAGCCGACCCAAAGGCAACAACTCGTTCGTCGGCAAACCTTCGGCGATCATCGGCACATCGGCGGGCAAGATCGGCACGGCCGTTGCGCAGCGCGAGCTCCACGGCCTGCTCTGCGCCGTCGCCTCGCCGCAGATGGTCTCGCCCGAGGCGTACATCCAGTTCACGCCGGACCTCATCGACGACGAGGGTAAGGTCGCAGACCCGAAGACCGAGGCATTCCTGGTGAAGTTCCTCGGCGCGTTCAAGAAGTACCTCGACAAGCAGCTCGGATGACAGAGCCCGCATCGAAGTTCACCGACTTTCGCGCCGGCATCACCGCGATCGACACGGACTACGTGCGCCCGCGGCTCGCGGCGTCGCACCTCGTTGTGGACGCTGGCCGCGCGGCCTTCGTGGACACCGGCACCACCCATTCGCTGCCGACCCTGCTGCACTCGCTCGAGGCCAAGGGCATCGACCGTTCGGCGGTCGACTGGGTGTTGACGACGCATGTGCACCTCGACCACGCGGGCGGCGCCGGCGCGCTGATGCGGGAGCTTCCGAACGCGCGCTGCGCCGTGCACCCGCGCGGCGCGCGCCACCTCGCCGAGCCCTCGAAACTCGTCGCGGGCTCGATGGCGGTGTACGGCGAGGATCGTTACCGCGCGCTCTACGGCGAGATCCTGCCGATCGACGCGGCGCGCATCCTCGAAGCCGCGGACGGCGCGACGATCCGCCTCGGCGGGCGCGAGCTCGAGCTGATCCATACGCCCGGGCACGCGCTGCACCACTACTGCGTGGTGGATGCCGCGAACGCCCTGATCTTCTCCGGCGACACCTTCGGCATTTCCTACCGCGACTTCGACGTGGACGGCCGCGCCTTCATCTTCCCGACGACGACGCCCGTGCACTTCGACCCGGAAGCGCTGTGCAAGTCCGTGGACCGGCTCATGTCGTACCGGCCGCGCTCGATCTTCCTAACGCACTACGCGGAGGTCACGGAGCTCGAGCGGCTCGCGCGCGAGATGAAGGAGCGGGTACTGGCCTTCGCCGACCTGGGCCTCCACTGCCGCGACGCGCCCGACCGCGCGGACAAGCTTCGCCACGGCATGTTTGCGATGATGGCGGCCTGGCTCGACGCGCACGGATATCCGCGCGACGATGGGAAGCGGCACTGGCTGCTCGACGACGACATCGAGCTCAATTGCCAGGGCATCGAGAATTGGCTGGACAGGACCTGACATGAACGCATTCAAGGCATTCCGGATTCACGAGCGCGAGGGCAAGATCGCCGCGGGCTTCGAGCAGGTTTCGCTCGAGTCGCTGACCGCGGGCGACGTCGTCATCCGCGTGCAGTTTTCGAGCATCAACTACAAGGACGCGCTCGCCGCGACCGGGGCCGGCAAGATCCTGCGCAAGTACCCGCTTAACGGCGGCATCGACCTCTCCGGCGAAGTCGTGAGCTCAACCGACGCGCGCTACGGGCCGGGGCAGAAGGTCCTGGTGACCGGCTGCGGCCATTCCGAGACGCTCGACGGCGGCTATGCCGAGTACGTACGCGCCAAGGGAGACTCGGTCATCCCGCTGCCGGACGGCCTCAGCCTTTTCGACGCCATGGCGCTCGGCACCGCGGGATTCACGACCGGGCTCGCGATCCACCGCATGGAGCAGAACGGGCAGAAGCCCTCGATGGGCCCGATCGTGGTGACCGGCGCATCCGGCGGCGTCGGCTCGATCGCCGTGGATCTCTTCGCGAAGCTCGGCTACGAGGTCGTCGCGGTGAGCGGAAAGCCCGAAGCGGATGCACTGCTGAAGGCGCTCGGTGCGGCGAAGATCCTGCGCCGCCAGGACATCGACCTCGGCAAGCGCCCGCTCGAGGCCGCGCAGTGGGGCGGCGCGCTCGACAACGTGGGCGGCGAGATCCTCACCTGGCTCACGCGCACGGTCGACAGCTGGGGCAACATCGCGAGCATTGGGCTGGCCGCGAGCCACAAGCTCGAGACGACGGTCATGCCCTTCATCCTGCGCGGCGTGAGCCTGCTCGGCGTCAACTCCTCGGCCATGCCGCGCGACGTGCGTACGCACATCTGGAAACGGCTCGCGACGGACCTGAAGCCGCGGCATCTCGACAAGCTCGTGACCCGCACCATCGGCTTCGACGACCTGCCGTCCGCGTTCGACGGCTACCTCAAGAGCCAGATCCAGGGACGCACGGTCGTCAAGATCGCCTGACGTGGACACTGCGGTCGAGGCGCGGCTTTCGGTGGGCCTTCGCGGGCTCGGCCTCGAGCTCGCACCGGCGCAAGTGGCGGCACTCGGCACGCTCCTCGACGAGCTCGCGGATTGGAACACGCGCATGAATCTCACCGCGATCCGGGACCCGGCCGAGGCCGTGGACAAGCACCTGCTCGACTCGCTCGCGGTACGTGCATTCCTGAAGGGGCTCGCGGTTGCGGACGTCGGCTCCGGCGCGGGCTTTCCGGGCCTGCCGCTTGCCATCGCGGATCCGGACCGGCAATTCACTCTCGTCGAATCCACCGGGAAAAAGGCCAAATTCCTGCGCCACATGGTGGCGCGCCTCGACCTGCCCAATGTCGAAGTGATCCCGCTCCGGGCGGAGTCCTACAAGCCGCCGCGGCCATTCGACAGCGTGATCGCCCGCGCGCTCGGTCCGCTCGCGGAGTTCGTGCGGGTGGCGGGACACCTGGCCGGGCGGGGCGGGCGGCTCCTCGCCATGAAAGGTAAAGTGCCGGAGGACGAAATCCAGGCGCTGCCGGCGGGCTGGAAGCTGCTCGCCGCGCACCCTGTCGCCGTCCCCGGACTCGATGCCGAGCGTTGTGTCGTCGAACTTGCTAGGGTTTGAGGTCGTGAAACGAATCATCGCGGTTACGAACCAGAAAGGCGGGGTCGGAAAGACCACGACGGCGGTCAACCTGGCGGCCTCGCTCGCCGCCACGCAGCGGCGGGTGCTGCTGATCGACCTCGATCCGCAGGGCAACGCGACCATGGGTTGCGGCGTCGACAAGCGCACGCTCGAGCGCTCGGTCACCGAAGTGCTGCTCGGCGACGTGAACATCGTGGATGCGATCGTCACGATCGAAGGCGCCAAGTTCGACCTGCTGCCCGCGAACCAGGACCTGACCGCCGCCGAGGTGCGGCTGCTGACGCTGCTCGCCGGCCGCGAACACCGGCTCGAGAAGGCGCTCCTGCCGGTGAAAGACCGCTATGACGTGATGGTTATAGACTGCCCTCCGGCACTCAACATCCTGACGGTGAACGCCCTCACCGCCGCGGATTCCGTGCTGATCCCGATGCAGTGCGAGTACTACGCACTCGAAGGACTGTCCGGGCTCATGAGCACCATCGAGCAGATCCGCGACTCGGTGAATCCGAGGCTCGAAGTCGAGGGGATCCTGCGCACGATGTTCGACCCGCGGAACAACCTCTCGAACGACGTGGCGGCGCAGCTCGTCTCGCACTTCGGCGACCGCGTGTTCCGCACCATCATCCCGCGCAACGTGCGCCTCGCCGAGGCGCCGTCCTTCGGCGTGCCGGCGATGCTGCACGACAAGGACTCGCGCGGCGCGCTCGCCTACCTCGCGCTCGCGGGCGAGATGA
>DATMEC010000090.1:0-5889 GCA_035557125.1 Steroidobacteraceae bacterium | reverse complement strand
CGCGAACACCTACTCGATCACCCTGAGCGCACCGCTGCTCGTCGTGCCTTTTGCGGCGCTGTTCCTGCGGGAGAAGGCGGACGGGCACACCTGGGCCGCGATCCTCGCCGGCCTCGTGGGCGTGCTGGTGATCCTGAAGCCGACGGCGTCGGGTTTCGTGAGCCTCGCCGGGCTCGCGGCGCTGGCGGCCGCGGTGTGCTGGGCGATCGTGGTCGTGATGCTGCGCGTGATGGCCGCGACCGAGACGACCGCCGCGATGGTGTTCTGGTTCCTGCTGCTGACCGCCCTGGGCGCGGGCGCGCTTGCTTTGCGCGGCTGGGTCGCGATCGACGCGCGCGACTGGACCTGGATCGCGCTGCTCGGAATTTCCGGCTGGGCCGGCCAGCATCTCATCACCGAGGCGTTTCGCCTCGCGCCCGCATCGACGATCGCGCCCTTCGAGTACATGTCGATCGTGTGGGGCGCGTGCATCGACTGGATCGTGTGGCAGACCGTGCCCGGCGCGCGCATGTTCGCCGGCGCGACAATCGTGGTCGCCGCGGGCCTATACCTGATGAACCGGGAAAGGTCCCGGTTCGCGGTCGTCCCGCCCGAGCCCCTCTAACGCGACAGGTCCCGGATAAGGCTCCGCCACTGGATCACGGCACCGTCGAGAGTCGCAACCGGAACACGCTCGTTGAGCCCGTGGGCGAAGCTGTCCTTCGGGCTCATGAACGTTCCGGAAACGCCGTAGCTCGGCACGCCCGCGTTGCGGAAGTGCAGGCTGTCGGTCGCTCCCGCCGACATCGACGGCACGATCGGCAGGCCCGGTGCGCGCAGGTCAATCGCCTTGCGCAGTGCCTTCATGACGTCGTCGCGCAGCGGCGACGGATCGCTCGGCACGGCGTCGTACTGGAGCTTGATCTCGGCCTCGGGATTGTCGATGACGGTCGCCAGCGTCGACTTCACGAAATCGACCGTCTCGCCCGGGAAGACGCGGCAGTTGATGTTGACGGTCGCGCTCTGCGGCAGGGCGTTCGGCGCATGGCCGCCGCGCAGCATCGTCGCGACGCAGGTCGTGCCAAGCTGGCCGACGTACTGCGGGTTCGACGCGAGCACGTCGTAGGCGGCCCGGTCGGCCGGGTCCTTGGCATAAGCGAGCATCGCCGGCCCCGCAGGCGCCGGGGTGATCGCGCCCGTCGCCTCGAAGTACGCTTTCGTGATCTCGTTGATCCGCGCCGGAAAGCGGAATGCGGCGACCTTGTCGATTGCGCGTGCAAGCTCGTAGATGGCGTTCGTCGAGTCGGGCCGGCTGCTGTGCCCGCCTTCGTCCTTGATCGTGACCTCGAAGTCCATGTAGACCTTCTCGGCGGCCTGCATCGCGTAGTTCACCGGCTTGCCGTCGTCGCCGAGGGTGGCCCCGCCGGCGTCACTGTTGAGCAGGAGCTCCGCGCCCTTCAGTTCGCCTGCGAGCGCAGCCGTCGTCGTCATCGACGTTTCCTCGTCGCCGGACAGCGTGAGGATGACGTCGCGCTTCGGCTTGAAGCCTTCCTGCTTGAGCCACATCAGCGCAACCGTCGAGGTCACGAGCCCGAGCTTGTTGTCGCTCGAGCCGCGCCCGTAGACGAACCCGTTCTCGACCACCGCCTGGTACGGGTCGCGCTCCCAGTCCTCGCGCTTCGCCGGCACGACGTCCATGTGCGATGCGACGAGGATCGGCTTTGCGTCCGGGTCGGTGCCGCGATAGCGCGCGGTGAGCGTCGCGGTCTCGCCGTGCCGCGTGATCTCGATGTCCTCGGCCGCGAAGCCGGCGGCCTTCAGCTCGCCCGCAAGGTACTCGGCGTAGGCCGGCACCTGGCCCTCGCCCTCGGCCGTCTTGAAGCCGATCGAGCGTTTCAGCATCTCGAGCGCCCGGGCGGAGACGTCCGGCGGAATGGCCGCGTCCTTCGCCGCAACGGCGGCCAACGGGCAGAGACACAACAGCACGGCGGCCAGGCGGCGCCCGGCAATGATGGAATGCATCGCGTCAGTCCTTTGGGGCAGGTGCGCACATTCTGATGTAGAGTACGCGCGTTCTGCAAACGGGGGGTCCCGTGACGATTATCGTATTGCTCGTCGCGCTCGCGGCACTCGGCATCGCGTTCACCATCGTTCTACTGGGCACCGCCGCAAAGCGCGGCGAGACAAAGCCCAACGTCGAGGCCATCGGCCTCGGCGCCGTGACCAACTTCTTCGACACGCTCGGCATCGGCTCCTTCGCGACGACCACCGCCTGGATCAAGTTCAGGCGCATGGTGCCGGACAGCTTCATACCGGCGACGCTGAACGCCGGCCATGCGCTGCCGACGGTCGTGCAGTCGGCAATCTACCTCGTGATCCTCGGCGTGCGCGTGGACCCGCTGCTGCTCGCCTCCTGCATCGTCTCCGCGGTCCTCGGATCCCTGATCGGCGTGCCGCTGGTGGTGCGGGCATCGGTGCAGCTCGTGCAGGGCATCGTGGGCGTTGCACTGCTCATCGCCGCGGCCCTGTATGCGATGAGCAACCTCGAGCTGTTCCCGATCGGCGGCACCGCCACCGCCCTGCCGATGGCCGGGCTCGCCGTCGCCGTCGCGGTCCACTTCCTGCTCGGTGCGCTGATGGCCTTCGGCATCGGGCTATATGCGCCGTCGCTGATCCTGCTGAGCCTGCTCGGCCTCGATCCGCGGCTCGCGTTCCCCATCATGGCGAGCGCCTGCGCGTTCCTGATGCCGGCCACGGGCTTCAGCTTCGTCAAGAGCAGCCGCATCGACCTTCGGATCGTCCTCGGCATCGCGATCGGCGGCATCCCGGCGACGATCGTGGCGGCGCTGATCGTCAAGGAGATGCCGATCGTATGGCTGCGCTGGGGCGTGGTCGTGGTCGTCCTTTATGCCGCATTCCTGCTGCTGCGCTCTGCCATCCGGCACCAGCCAGTGGCCGCCGGAGGGAGCCTGTAATGAACCGCCGTCATTTCTTCCAATCCTCGCTCGCCGCCGCTGTCGCATACGCGCTGCCGGCGCCCCGACTCTACGCGCTCGACCAGGCGGCCTCGCAGGCCGCGGGCGGCCTCGCCGCGGTCAAGCTCGACGGCTCCGCGACCGTCATCGAGCAGGCGGCGGTCGCGGAGTTCAAGGCGAGCCTGCGGGGGCCGCTGCTGCTGGCCGGCGACCCGGGCTACGACGAATCTCGGCGCGTGCTGAACCGATCGATCGACAAGCGTCCGGCGCTCGTCGTGCAGCCGACGGGCGTCGCCGACATCCGCAATGCGGTGAGCTTCGCGCGCGACCGTGAGCTGCTCACGGCCGTGAAATGTGGCGGCCACAGCTTCGGCGGCAAGTCCACGTGCGACGGAGGCATGCAAATCGACCTCGCGCGCCTGCGCGGTGTTCGCGTCGATCCGCTCGCCCGCGTCGCCTGGGTCGAGGGAGGCAGCCTGCTGGGCGAGATCGACCATGAGGCGATGTCTCATGGCCTCGTGACGACGGCAGGAACTGTCTCCCATACCGGTGTTGGAGGCTTGACGCTCGGCGGCGGATTCGGCCGGCTGGCGCGGCGCTTCGGTCTCGCGATCGACAACTTGCGCGCGGTCGACGTGGTCACCGCCGACGGCCGCTTGCTGCGCGCGGCCGCCGACGAGAATCCCGACCTCTACTGGGGCGTTCGCGGCGGGGGCGGAAATTTCGGGGTTGTCACGAGTTTCGAGTTCCGCCTGCATCCCATGCAGCGGCAGGTCGTGGGCGGTGACATTGTCTTCCCGCTGGACCGTGCCCGCGAATTGCTCAATTTCTACGCCGAATACACCGCCGGGGCCTCGACTGACCTGTACGTCGACGCGATAATGAGCGCTCCACCGGGCGGCAAGCCTGGCGTTTTCGTGCTGAGCACTTGCTATTCCGGCCCGGCAGCCGACGCAGAGCGCGTGCTCGCACCGATCCGTAAGCTCGGCAAGCCGCTTGCGGACTCGATCGGGGCGATCGACTACGTCGCAGCACAGCGCATGCACGACAATGCAGACCCGCGCAACATTGGCACGTACCTCAAGTCGGGTTTCATCGGCGGCTTCAAACCGGAGCTGCTCGATGCGCTTGTCAGCGGCTTCCAGCCACACCCGCAGCGCGCCACGATGCAGTTCTTCCAGCACGGCGGGGGCGCGATCGGTCAGGTCGCTGCAGACGCGACAGCATTCCCGCACCGGTATGCGACGCACAACATGCTGGCTCTCGTGAGTTGGCCGTTGGAAGTCGACGGCAAGCCGCACATGGACTACATGCGCGGCGCGTGGTCGAAACTCGAGCCGTTCACCCGAGGTTATTACACGAACGAGGTTGCGGACGAAGCCCAGGCTGTCGTGGACGAGAACTACCAGGGAAACCTGGCGCGCATGCGCGAGGTCAAGAAGAAGTACGACCCGGGAAACCTGTTCCGGCTGAACGCGAACGTCCAGCCCGCCTGATCAGTCGCTCGTCTTCGCGAGCGCCGGGCTGTAGGCCCAGCCCAGCAGCAGGCCGACGTCGGGCGTGTTGTTGAAGTTCTGCAGGTTCTCGGTGAATGCGAACGACAGCACACCGCGCCCCATGCGCCGATATATCCCGAGGCTGAGCTGCATCTTCGTGTCTAGCAGCGACTCGAGCCGGGTGTCTTCCTTCGAGTAGATGCTGTCACTGATGTAGGTCTGCAGGACCAGGTGCGTCTTGTCGTTCAGCTTGCGCTCGTAGCCGAGCACCAGGGTCGGCACGACCTGCGGGTCCGTCGGAGTAATGCTCGAGCGGCCGTCGTAGTAGACCGCGGAAGCGCTCACGTACCAGGCGTGGTGATCGCCGAAGCGCTGCAGCGTCGCCTGCACGCCGTAGTCCGACTTGCCGGTCGAAAGAAATTCCTCTTCGCCCTGCAGGGCGAGCTTGGCCGCCGCCTCGACGACGTAGTTCCACCCCTTGAGCTGCTGCGGGCTCGAGTAGCGCACGCCGATCGTCGGATCGAGCAGGCCGCCCGTCGTCGGTGCGCCGAAGACCGCGATGTCCGCGGTGTTCAGATCGGCGATCAGGTTGACCGCATCCTTCTCGACCGCGGGCCTGGCATTGTCGTCGAAGCCGAAAGCGTCATGGAAGCTCTCGATGGTGCTGTCGAGAAAGCCGCCGCTGTAGTTCACGCCGGAGAGCACGAGATAGCCTCCCCAGTGCTCGGTGAACTTGTAGTGCAGCGTCACGTCGAGCTCGGCGAGCTCCATGTCGAACACGTAATTTTCGCCCGGCAGTGCGCGGATGTCCGCGACTTCGGCCGGTCCGAGGCTGCGCCTGCCGGACAACCCGTCCAGGTATTCGCGCGCGCCACTGCTCAACGCCCAGGTGTTCTGGTGCGCGAGCTCCGTTTCGATTGCCCAGGTACCCGGCGCCGAATGGACGGCATGCGCTGGACGCATGTCGAGGCGCAGGAAGCCAAACGTCGAGAGGTCGCGCGCGCGCACCAGGCCGAGATAGTCGCTTTCGGCTGCGGAAAGCGGCGGCCCATAGGCTGCCGCCGCCGCCAGGAACGCTGCCAGAATGCTCCTGCACATCGGCATAGGATACAACGGCGCGAAAATCCGGCAAATGCCGGCGGTCAGAACTCCCGCGTCACCCGCACGCCGTACTCGCTCGCGTCGTTGGACAGGATCACGAGGACGTAGTCACCCGTATTGAGACGCGCGTTGTCGTAACGCTCGTCAGTGACGTTCCTGCCGTATGCGGACACGGACCAGTCGCCGTCTTCCGGCTCGTAGGTGATGTCGACGTTGATCAGGTCGCGGCTGTCGATCTGCGTGAACCGGCCCGGATCCGCGCTCGGCTCGCCGAACATCTCGTCGCGGAACGAATAGTCGGCGCGCAACGTGAGGTTGCCGTCCCCGAGCACGAAGCT
>DATMEC010000089.1:0-2945 GCA_035557125.1 Steroidobacteraceae bacterium | reverse complement strand
TTCCGCGAGCTTCAGGCAACTCAACGGCGCCTGCTCGGCGGGCTTCAGCACCACCGTGTTGCCGGCGGCGAGCGCCGGCGCGATCTTCCAGGTCGCCATCAGCATCGGGTAGTTCCAGGGGGAGATCGCGCCGACCACGCCGTAGGGCTCGCGCAGGACCAGGTGCACGACGCCGGACTCGGTGCTCGTCACCGCGCCGTCCACTTTGTCGATGCACTCCGCCATGAAGCGGATGGTCTCGACGACGGCCGGCAGGTCGACGCCGACGACGTCGGCGATCGGCTTGCCCATGTCGAGCGTCTCGAGTACTGCAAGCGCCTCGGCGTTCTCGTCGATGAGCGCAGCGAACCGGTACATGACCTCCATGCGCGCGCGCGGCGCCATCTTCGACCAGCTGCCGGACTTGAACGCCTTTTTCGCGGCCGTCACCGCGCGGTCGATGTCCTCGGCCGTGCCCGCCGCGACCTCGGCGACCACCTCGCCGTTCGCGGGGTTGACGCTCACGATGCGTCCGCCTTTCTTCGCGTCGACGTACTTGCCGTCGATGAACAGGCGCGTTTCGGGCTTCTTCTGCGCCTTGTCGGCGACGGCCTTCCAGCGCGCATGCGTGTGCTTGGCGACGGCCTGGATGCTCATCGTGCTTGCCTCTTTTGTCCAGTTTCAATTTGGAGAATTGCTTGCGGCACGATCAAGGCGTCGACGATCGCGCAGCCGTCCGCGTGGACGATCACGGGGTTCAGGTCGATCTCGGCGAGCGAATCGCCGAGCGCGGCGGCGAGCGCGGAAAAGCGCGCGGCCACGCTGCAGAACTCGTCGACCGCGAGCGTGCGGCGGTGGCGCCGGCTCCTGAGGAGCGGCGCGATGCGGAGGCGATCCACGAGCCGGGCGGCCTCCGCGGGACCGAACGGCGGCACCGCGTACACGGCGTCGGCCAGCGCCTCGACGTGGACGCCGCCGGCCCCGACGAGGACGACGGGGCCGAACTGCGAGTCGTGGATCATGCCGAGCAGCATCTCGACGCCGCGCGCCTCGATCATCGGCGCGACCAGCACCCGGGTGTCGATTCGCTTGGCGAGGTCGCGGTACGCGCTCGAGACGGCCGACTTGTCCGCGAGGGACAGGTGGATGCCCTGCCGGTCGCTCTTGTGGTCGAGGCCGCGCTTCGCCGTCTTCAGTACGACGGGATAGCCGATGGCTTCCGCCGCGGCGATGGCCGGGGCTTCGCCCTCGACGATCGCGCCGGCGTTGGCCGGCAATCCCGCGTCGCCGAGGAGCGTGAGCGCGTCGTTCTCGTCGAAGCGGCGCCGGTCGGCGAGGCGTGCGCGCATGCGCGCGAGCGCCGACTCCGCGATCACTGGCACGTCCGCGCGTCGCTGCGCCGCGAAGTCGCGGTGATCGAGGAGGTGGCGCACGCCGCGCAGGAAGGATTCAAGCCCGTCGACGACCGGGAAGCCCTCGCGTGTCGCCTCGACGACCAGCGGGTCCGCGCCCGTGCCTTGCCGGTTCGCGACGAGGATGGCGGGCTTGCCGGAGGCGCGGTGGCCCACGCGCAGGTAGTCGATGTAGCCGGCGTGGATGCCGCCGCCCGCGACGCGGTCGTGCACCACCGCGCCGAGCGCGGCCTGCGGGTCGCTCATCAGCACCGCGAGGCTGTTTTGCATGGTGACGTCGAAGTCGGGCCCGCCCGTGCTCCACGCGTCCAGCGGATTGACGGCCGGCAGGCCCGGGTCGAGCAGTGACTCCAGGTGCTGCGTCGAGGCCGGGGAGAGCTGCGTCAGCGGCACGCCGTTGTCGGAGGCCAGGTCGATCAGCAGCTGGCGCTCGCCGCCTGAGTCGTGGATCGAGACCAGCCCGCCGTCGCCGAGGCGGTGCGGTTGTGCGAACAGGATGAGGCTGGTCGCGAGTTCGTCCATGTCGCGCGCACGGTGCACGCCGTAGCGGTCGAAGATCGCGTCGTAGACCGCGTCCTCGCCCGCGATCGCGCCGGAGTGCGAGACCGTGAGCTTCGCCGAGAGCTCGGTGCGCCCCACTTTCAGCGCCACTATCGGGATGCCGAGGTCACGCGCCCGGTCGAAGGCGCGTACGAGGCCTTCGGGATTGCGCGCCGTCTCCATGAACAGGCCGACCGCGCGCGTGCCCGGCATCTCGAGAGCGTAGTCGAGGTACTCGTCCATCGAGACCGCGAGCTCCTGGCCGGTCGACACGACTAGGTTGAAGTCGATGCGCTCCTCGCTGTCGACGATGCCGCACATGCCCGAGCCCGAGTGGCTGATGTAGGCGACGTTGCCGCCGCGCCGGTGCATGCGCGTCCTGAAGCCGCAGCCCCAGACGCCGTCGGCGAAGTTGTAGAAGCCCATGCCGTTTGCGCCGCAGACGACGAGGCCGGATTTCCGGATCTTCGCGAGCAGCCGCTCGCGCAGCGGCGGGTCGGAATCGCCCTCGATCACCAGCGAGGACATCATCGTCGCCGCGCGAGCGCCATGCGCGATCGCGTCGTCGAGCGCGGCGTCCATGCGCGCGTCTGCGACGGCAAAGATCACGTGCTCGACCGGCTCGGGCAGCGTCGCGAGCGAGGGATAACAGGGCACGCCGAGCACCCACTTGCGGCCCGGGTTTACGGCATACAGCCCGCCGTCGTAGCCGCCCTTCAGCAGGTTCTCGACGGTGTTGCGGCCGACCGTGCCCTCGCGCTCGCTGGCGCCGAGGACGGCGATCGACTGCGGCCGGAGCAGGGGATCGAGCCGATGTGCCATGCCGGCGCCGCGTCGGACGCGGTCAGAAGTCCGCGGCGGGCGTCGTGCGCTTGCGCGGCGGGTCCCAGAACGGGGTTTCGGCCACGCGGCAGCGCGCCATCGTCCGGTACCACTTGAGCTCGCGCTGGTAGTAGATCTCCGCATAGAGCTCGTCGCCCGGGCGTCCCCAGGGCATGTTCATCGTGGCGAAGG
>DATMEC010000088.1:0-11686 GCA_035557125.1 Steroidobacteraceae bacterium | reverse complement strand
AGGTGCTGCTCGCGGCCTTCGCGGTGAAGCTGCGCAAGGATCCGCCCAAGGTGACGGCGGACTTCACCGGCATCCGCGTGCCGGACCGTTTCGTGTTCGGGTTCGGGATGGACGTCGGCGGAAACTGGCGCAACCTGCCGTCGATCCGTGCGCTGGCGGATACCGCTGACTGAGGGTCAGCCGCCGACGCCGTGCGGTTCGATCCAGCCCATCTTCCAGGTCCACCACAGGACGATGAAGAGGAAGATGGAGAGCCCGATGCGGACCGTGAGCGCCCGCACCATGCGGCGCGACTCACCTTTGTGGTCGTGCACGAGCTGCACCATGGCCGACACGAGGCTCAGGACGATCCCGAAAAAGATGAGCAAAACCAGCCACTTCGCGCCTGTCATGAGACCGCCCCGACTGTCCGGATGGGCGAGTATAGCCCGGTGCTGAATCCCCGCCGATCCCGATTCGCCCCCCGGCTGGTCCCGACGATCCTGGCGGCCGTGGCGGCCGTCCTGTTCTCGGCGCTGGGCGTCTGGCAACTCGGCCGCGCGGACGAAAAACGCGCGATGGCGCGCAACTTCACCGCCGGCGGACCTCCAATCGAATGGCAGCAGCTGCCCACCGATGCGCCGCGTTTCCAGCGCGTGACCCTGCGCGGCCGCTACGATCCGGAGCACCAGTTCCTGCTCGACAACATGAGCCGCGAGAGCGTCGCCGGCGTGCAGGTGCTCACGCCGCTCCTTCTCGACGACGGCGACGCCGTGATCGTGAACCGCGGCTGGCTGCCGTTCGGCGCAACGCGCCAGGACCTGCCGCATGTCGAAGTCGGCGGCGAGAAGCGCACGGTGATCGGCCGCGTCGACGACTTGCCGCGCCCGGGCATCTGGCTGAAGGGCCCCGAGGCCACGGGCTGGCCGCGTCTCGTGCAATACCCGGGTATGGCGGAACTCTCGGCCGCTCTCGGGCGCGATCTCGCGCCGCGGCAAGTGCTGCTCGATCCCGGCGTGCCGGATGGATATGTCCGCGATTGGGCCGTGCCCGGCACGACGACCGACCGACACCTCGGCTATGCCGTGCAGTGGTTCGCCCTGGCTGCGCTCGCAGCAGCCATATGGTTTGTCCTCAGCTTCAGAAGACGCGGAGATTCGACTTGAGCTCTCCCGACGACACCAGGCGGCGCGGCCGCCGCCAACTTCTCCTGGTCGCATCGCTGTTCGTCGTCCCGCTGGTGACGGCCGTCCTGCTATATCACTCCACGGACTGGCGGCCGGTCGTGAATGCCCGGGGCACGCTCATCGACCCGCCGCGCACGCTCGAGGTGGCGGACCTCATGCTCGCTGACGGCACGACGCCGCCGGCGGATGTGTTTCAAGGCCGCTGGTCGGTCATCCGTCCGATCGCGGGCGACTGCGGCGCGCGCGAGCGCGCGCTCCTCGAAGAACTCGCCCGCGTGCGGCTTGCGCTCGACAAGGACGCAGATCGCGTGCAGCGCATGATCGTGCATGACGGTGGTTGCGTCGCGGGAGTGCTCGAAGGTGATGAATCTGAACTCCGGGTGTTCTCAGCGGACGCCGGCTTCCTCGCGAAGTTCCCGCCGTCCGTGGATGGCGCGCTCGGCATTTATGTCGCCGACCCGCATGGCAACCTGATGATGAGCTACCCTGCGTCCGGTTCGGCGCGCGGGCTGCTCAAGGACCTCGAACGACTGCTGCGCCTGTCCAGCATTGGCTAGGGGATGCCCGTGCCCGAAACCCGGAACATGGCCTGGTTCCGCCGCGCCGCACTCGCTGCCACCGTGCTGTGCGCGATCGTCGTCGTAGTCGGCGCCTGGGTGCGGCTCACGAACGCGGGCCTCGGCTGCCCCGACTGGCCCGGCTGCTACGGGCACATGCATCCGGCGCAGGCGGCCGAGCGCGCGGCCGAGATCAACGCCGCAAACCCGGAGCGGCCGTTCGACTATCAGAAGGCCGTCAACGAGATGGTGCACCGCTACATCGTCGGCGGGCTCGGGATCCTCGTCATCGGCCTTGCGGTATTGTCGGTGTTGAACCGCCGCGATCCAGCACAACCGCGCGTGCTGCCCTGGGCCCTCGTCGTCCTGCTCGTCGCGCAGGCCCTGCTCGGCATGTGGACGGTGACGCTGCTCCTCAAGCCGCTCGTCGTCACGCTGCACCTGCTCGGCGGTCTCCTGACACTCGCGCTGCTGTGGTGGCTCGCGCTGCCGCCCGCGCGGCGCGAGCTGAAAGCGGCGGAGCGCGGACTCCGCCGCTTCGTAATCGCGGGCATCGCGGTGCTTGCGGTGCAGGTCGCACTCGGCGGATGGACCAGCACCAACTATGCGGCCGCCGCCTGCCCGGATTTCCCCACCTGCCAAGCCTCGTATTGGCCGCCTATGGACTTCCGTAACGCCTTCATCCTCTGGCGCGGACTCGGAATCGACTATGAAGGGGGCATCCTCGATGCGCCTGCGCGCGTCGCGATCCATTACACGCATCGACTCGGGGCGTACGCGACGTCGGTCGTGCTGTTGCTGGTCGTCGCCGGCGCCTGGCGGCGGGGCCAGTCGCGCGCAACCCGCGTCGCCGCGGTCGCGGTCGGGATCGCGCTCCTGTTTCAAGTCATGATCGGGATGAACCTGATCTGGAAGGGTTGGCCGCTCTCGCTTGGCACGGCCCACAATGCCGGCGCGGC
This sequence comes from Steroidobacteraceae bacterium, assembly GCA_035557125.1. Lineage (GTDB taxonomy): Bacteria > Pseudomonadota > Gammaproteobacteria > Steroidobacterales > Steroidobacteraceae > SCUD01. The sequence goes on along the minus strand of DATMEC010000088.1, from coordinate 9,004 downwards.
AGTGCTCGTGCTCGCCACGGTGGCGCTGCTCCGAAGCCTGAGCCCGCGCTCGGAAGTCGGCCGCTACCGGCCTTCGCTGCGGTAGGCGAGACGCCTTAAAGGTACTGGATCAGGACCGGCAGGCCGGCGACCACCAGGGCCAGGCATACCGCAAGAACCGATCGATTGAAGAGGAACATGGGAATCTCCCGGTCGTGTCGGGACGAAAGTACCCGCTCCTATTGTTCCGATAAACCACTCAATATTGACTTTATTGTTCAATAGAACGTACTAATAGTGGGTGCGGGATTTCCAGGCCATGCGCGCGTTCGCCAGGGTCGCCGAACTCGGCTCTTTCACCCGTGCGGCCGAAGCGCTCGGCCTGTCGCGAGCCATGGTCAGCACCCATGTACAGCGCCTCGAACAACAGTTCGGCCTCCGCCTCCTCAATCGCACGACCCGGAAGGTTGCGGTCACGCCCGCCGGCTCGGATTACCTGACGCACTGCCGGCGGGTCTTTGCCGAACTCGACGCCGCGGAGGAAACGCTGCGGCAGAGCAAGGAACAACCGACGGGCCGCTTGCGCGTGGACGTCGCCGGATCATTCGCCCGGCACCTGCTGCTGCCGGCGCTGCCGACATTCCTTGCGCGCTATCCGGGCATCGAGGTCGAGCTGCGGGTCAACGAGCGCATCGTGGACCTCGTCAAGGAAGGCGTCGATCTGGCGGTGCGCGGCGGCGTGATCGAGGACCCGCAGCTCGTCGCCCGCCCGATCGCGCGCTCGCGCTGGATTCTCTGCGCGTCGCCGGCCTACCTCGCGAGTCGCGGTCGCCCGCAATCCGTGGCCGACCTCGGCTCGCACACCCTGATCGGTTCGACCACGGCCGAGTCCTCGCAACCGCGGCCGTGGCTGTTCCCGGACGGCGTCGCGCCACCCCGCCTGGCATTCGGCGTGACGGTGAACGAGACCGAGGCGGTGATGCTCGCGGCCGCGAGCGGGGTCGGCATCGCCCAAACGCTGGATCTCATGGCGTCCCGCGCGCTCATGGACGGGCGACTGCAGATGGTGCTGCCCGAATTCACCGTGCCCGGGCCGCCGATCTCGGTGGTGCACACGCGCGCAGCCGAGCGCCTGGCCCGGGTGCGCGTTTTTTCCGAGTTCCTGCGCGGCCTGATGGGCGAGGTCGCGCGCAACGCCCGCGCCGCCACCGGCCACAGCCCGTGAAGGGGTGCGTCCCCTCCGGCGGGTGCGTGCTAGCATTTCCAGTCTCATGACCGCCCGCGAAGCGCATACCGAAGCGTCGTCTGGCCGGGTATCCGCCCGGGCGCGCGACTACTTCGCGCTGACCAAGCCGAAGGTCGTCTCGCTCATCATGTTCACCGCCATCGTGGGCATGTTCCTGGCCGTGCCGGGCTTCCCGCCGGCGGGCGCGCTCGCCTGGGGCACGATCGGCATCGCGCTCGCGGCCTCTTCGGCCGCAGCCATCAACCACGTGCTGGACGCCCGCATCGACGCCGAGATGTCACGCACGCGCATGCGGCCGCTGCCGCGCGGCGCCGTGTCCGAGGCCTATGCGCTGTCCTTCGCCTTCGTGCTGGGCGCGGGCTCGATGCTGGTCCTCGCGCTGCTCGTCAACGCGCTGACCGCGGTGCTGACCTTCTTCTCCATCATCGGCTACGCGATCGTCTACACGGTGTGGCTGAAGCGCGCGACGCCCCAGAACATCGTGATCGGCGGTGCGGCGGGCGCGGCGCCGCCGGTGCTCGGCTGGACCGCGGTGACGGGCGCCGTCGACGCGGACGCGCTGCTGCTGTTCCTCATCATCTTCGCGTGGACGCCGCCGCACTTCTGGGCGCTCGCGATCGCACGCCGCGACGAGTACGCGCGCGTCGGCATCCCGATGCTGCCGGTCACGCACGGCGTCGCCTACACCAAGCAGTTCATCTGGTACTACACGGTGCTGCTGACGGTCATCACCGTGCTGCCGTTCCTGACCGGCATGGCCGGGCTCTTCTACCTCCTGGCGGCGCTCGTGCTCGACGCGATGTTCCTGCAGAAGGCCTGGCGGCTCCTGAAGTCGGAGCGCGCCGACCTGCCGATGCGCGCGTTCCGCTTCTCCATCAACTACCTGGCGCTCCTGTTCGCGGCCCTGCTCGTCGATCATTACCTGCCGCGCGCGCCCTTCTGAACCCGAGGTAAACGCCATGCGCTGGCAAGGCCGCAGACAGAGCGACAACATCGAGGATCGGCGCGGCATGCGCGTCAGCCGTGGCGGGCTCGTCGGCGGCGGCCTCGGTACGCTCGCGATCGCGCTGCTCGTCATGTTCCTCGGCGGCGATCCCACGGCGGTGCTGCAGGGCGCGGGCAACGCGCCCGTCCAGACGACGAACGAACCCTACGCCGAGTCGCCGAACGAAGCGGAATGGCGGCAGCAGACGGCCGTCGCGCTCGCGGAAACGGAAGACGCCTGGAATGCGATCTTCCAGAAGCTCGGCGGCCAGTACCAGGAGCCGACGCTCGTGCTCTTCAACGGAGCCGTGGAATCGGGTTGCGGTTTCGCGGAGTCCGCGATGGGGCCTTTCTACTGCCCGCCGGACCAGAAGGTCTACATCGACCTCGGCTTCTTCGACCAGCTCCAGGCGCAGCTTGGCGCCGGCGGCGACTTCGCCCGCCACTACGTCGTCGCGCACGAAGTCGGCCACCACGTCCAGAACCTGATGGGCGTCTCGGAGCGCGTGCACCAGTTGCGCCAGCGCGTCGACGAGGCCGAATCCAACCAGCTTTCCGTTCGCCAGGAACTGCAGGCGGACTGCTTCGCGGGCATCTGGGCGAACCGCCTCGACGAGAATGCGGGCATCCTCGAGGCCGGCGACGCCGAGGAAGCGATTCGCGCCGCCGCCGCGGTCGGGGACGACACGATCCAGCGCAGCGCGGGCCGGGCCGTCGTCCCCGATTCCTTCACGCACGGCACCTCGGAGCAGCGCATGCGCTGGTTCGATACCGGCTTCCGGGCAGGGTCCGTGGAGGCCTGCGACACCTTCAAGGCGGCCGATCTCTGAACGTCCACCTGCATCCTGTCCCGGAGGCGTTCGCGGCCCGCGCGGTCGTAAAGGCCGCCGACTACGAGGCGGCCTACGAGGAATCGGTCCGCGACCCCGAGGGCTTCTGGGCGAAGATCGCAAAGCGCATCGACTGGTACCGCTTCCCGAAGCGCATCAAGGACGTCTCCTTCGACCCGGCGAACCTCCACATCCGCTGGTACGACGACGGCGAGCTGAACGTTTCCGTCAACTGCCTCGACCGCCAGCTCGCGAAGCGCGCCGACAAGACCGCGCTCCTGTTCGAGGGCGACGACCCGGGCGACTCGCGCCGCGTGAGCTACAGCGAGCTGCACGAGCAGGTGTGCCGTTTCGGCAATGCGCTGCGCAGGCTCGGCGTGAAGAAGGGTGACCGCGTCACGATCTACATGCCGATGATTCCGGAGGCCGCGGTCGCGATGCTCGCCTGCGCCCGCGTCGGCGCCGTCCACTCCGTGGTGTTCGGCGGCTTCTCGCCGGAATCGCTCGCGGGCCGCATCTCGGACTGCGCCTCGACGCTCGTGATCACAGCCGACGAAGGCGTGCGCGGCGGAAAGAAGATCCCGCTCAAGGCGAACGTGGATGCGGCGATCGCCGCGCACGGTCTGCAGGTGAAGAACGTCGTCGTCGTGCGCCGCACCGGAGCGGAGGTCGCCTGGGTCGCCGGCCGCGACCTGCGCTACGAGGAACTCACAGCCGCAGAGCCTGCGGCCTGCGAACCGGAGCGGATGAACGCGGAGGATCCGCTGTTCATCCTCTACACGTCCGGATCGACCGGCAAGCCGAAAGGTGTGCTGCACACGAGCGGCGGCTACCTGGTGTTCGTGAACTACACCTTCGCCTGCGTCTTCGACTACCGCGAGGACGACGTCTACTGGTGCACGGCCGACGTCGGCTGGGTCACCGGACACAGTTATATTGTGTATGGCCCGCTCTCGAACGGCGCGACCAGCCTGGTGTTCGAGGGGGTGCCGAACTACCCCGACACCTCGCGATTCTGGCGCGTGGTCGACAAGCACCGGGTCACTATCTTCTACACGGCACCGACCGCGATTCGCGCGCTGATGCGCGAGGGCGACGCGCCGGTGAAGGTGGCTTCGCGCGCGAGCCTGCGCCTGCTCGGCTCCGTCGGCGAGCCGATCAATCCTGAGGCCTGGGAGTGGTACCACCGCGTGGTCGGCGACGGGCGTTGCCCGGTCGTCGACACCTGGTGGCAGACCGAGACCGGCGGCATCCTGATTTCGCCGTTGCCCGGCGCAACCGTGTTGAAGGCGGGCTCTGCGACGCTGCCGCTGCCCGGCATCCGGCCCGCGCTCGTGGACGGGCACGGCAAGGTTCTCGAAGGCGCGACCGAAGGCAACCTCGTCCTGCTCGACAGCTGGCCCGGGCAGATGCGCACCGTCTACGGCGACCACCAGCGCTTCATCCACACTTATTTCACGCACTTCCGCGGAAAGTACTTCACCGGCGACGGCGCGCGCCGGGACGCGGACGGCTACTGGTGGATCACGGGCCGCGTAGACGACGTCATGAACGTCTCCGGCCATCGCATCGGCACGGCGGAGGTCGAGAGCGCGCTCGTCGCGCATGCGAAGGTCGCCGAAGCTGCGGTCGTCGGCTTTCCGCACGACATCAAGGGCCAGGGAATCTACGCGTACGTCACGCTGAAGCGCGGCGAGACGCCCTCCGATTCGCTTCGTGGCGAACTCACGCAGTGGGTACGCAAGGAGATCGGCCCGATCGCGCAGCCCGACCACATCCAGTGGGCGCCGGGACTGCCGAAGACGCGCTCGGGCAAGATCATGCGCCGCATCCTGCGCAAGATCGCCGCGGATGACCACGAGCACCTCGGCGACACCTCGACGCTCGCCGATCCCGCCGTCGTCACCGATCTCGTCGCGAACCGCCGCCTGGCGAAGCCGTGATCCGTCTTGCCGCGGCCGCGCTCGCGGCCGCATTCGCCTGCCCCGCAGCCGCAGCCGAGCGCCTGACGCTCGCGACCTGGAACATGGAGTGGATGATGCGGCCGCAGGTGTTCGACGCGCTCGCTGCGAAGTGCTTCGGGCGCGGCAGCCGGCCGGGCGGCGACGAGCGTTCCATTCCCTGCGACCTCACGCCCGAGGGGCGCTGGAGCGAAGACGACCTCGCGCGCCTGCGTGGCTTTGCGGCGACCGTGCCCGCGGACGTCGTCGCGCTCCAGGAGATCGACGGCGTCGACGCGGCGCGCGAAATCTTTCCGGACCACGCGTTCTGCTTCACGAATCGCAAGCACGTGCAGAACGTCGGCTTCGCGATCCGGCGCGGTGTCAGGCATCGCTGCAACCGTGACCACGAGGCGCTCGGCCTGCCGGAGGATACCGTCCGCTGGGGCGCCGACGTCACCATCGAGCCCGGCACGCCGCGCGAGATGCGCCTGCTCGCCGTGCACCTCAAGGCCTCCTGCAACCGCGATCCGCTGACTTCGGGGCGTGACGAATGCCGCCTGCTCCAGCGCCAGGTGCCCGTGCTGGAGGACTGGATCGACAGGCGCGCGCAGGCGGACGATGCTTTCGGCGTGATCGGCGACTTCAACCGCCGGTTCGACCGCGAACGCGAGGCTGCGCGCGATGACGACGGGGCGATCGTCGCCATCTGGCCGGAGATCGACGACGGCGACCCGGCAGGCAGCGATCTCGTGAACCCGGGCGTCGAGCACGGGGCTATCGGCTGCGGCAACGGGCATGGCAAGCGCATGCCGATCGACTACCTTATTCTTGGCAAGCGGCTCGCCGGCCGGCTGATGCCGGGCTCATACCGGGTGTGGGACTACCCGGAAGGCGGACGCTGGCCGGATCACTGCGTGATCTCGATCGAGCTCGAGCGGGAGACCTGAGATGGCGTACGACAAGGACAATATCTTCGCCCGCATCGTCCGCGGGGAGATCCCCTGCCACAAGGTCTACGAAGACGCGGAGACGCTGGCCTTCATGGACATCATGCCGCAGGCCGAGGGCCACACCCTCGTCGTGCCGAAGGCGGCGGGCGAAGATCTCTTTACGACACCGCCCGAATCCGTCGCCGCAGCCATGCGTACCACGCAGAAAATTGCGCGCGCGATCAAGAAGGCGTTTTCCCCGCCCGGCGTGATGATCGCGCAGCTCAATGGGCCCGCGGCCGGGCAGAGCGTGTTTCACCTGCACTTCCACGTGATCCCGCGCTACGTCGGCAAGGACCTCAGCATCCACGCTGCGGACCCGGCCGACCCTGCCGCGCTCGCCGCGCACGCGGCGCGCATCCGCGCGGCGCTTTGAGGGCAGCCATGCCGACCGAAAACAACATGCTGTTCTACCAGCGGGTCATTGGCGTCGGCGGGATCGCGCTCGTCGTGTTCCTCGTCTTCAGGATCGTCGAGCCTTTTCTCGCGCCGATCGCCTGGGCATTGTTCCTGGGATTCCTGCTGCAACCCACCCAGGCGAAGCTGGCGCGTTTCATGCGGGGCCGCACGTCTGCATCGGCGTTCTCATTGACGATCCTCGTGCTCGTACTCTTCCTCGGCCCGCTGACCGCGATCGCGATCGCGTTCGCACGCCAGGCGGCGGAACTGGCGGGCCGCCTGCAGGCCTGGGTGGGCGGGCCGCAGGCCACCACGCTGCGGGAGATCGACCAGATCCCGGTGGTCGGGCGCCTGCTCGAATGGCTCGACTCGAATCTGCAGATCACGACCACGCAGGTGCAGGCCTGGCTGGTCGAGGGTGGCCGGAACCTGTTCCAGGAACTCGCGAGCTACGGCGGGATCGCGTTTCTCGGCGCGGTCGGCACGGTCCTGGCATTCACGGCGATGCTGTTCATCCTGTTTTTCATCATTCGTGACGGCCGCGCCATTGCGCGCCTCGGCTCGGCGCTCGTGCCGTTGCCGGCTGACCGGCGCGAGGCGCTGGCGACCCGTCTTGCTTCGGTGACCCGCGCCGTCGTGCGCGGGACAGCGCTCACGTCGATGATCCAGGGCCTCCTGCTCGGGATCGGCTTCGCGGTGGTCGGGCTGCCCGCTCCGGTGGTGTTCGGCGTGCTGGCCGCGGTGCTGTCGGTGGTGCCTTTCGGCGGCACGGCACTCGTCTGGGTTCCGGCGCTGCTGACGATGCTGGTGCAGGCCAGGTACGGCCAGGCCGTGGGAATCCTCGTGGTCGGCGTGGTCGTCAGCAGCGTCGACAATTTCATCAAGCCGATGCTGATCTCGGGCGGCTCGCCGCTGCCGACGCTGGCGGTCTTCATCGGCGTCCTGGGCGGCCTTGCGGCATTCGGCCTGATCGGGCTCTTCCTCGGCCCCGTCGTCATTGCCCTCGTGCTCGCCCTCATCGAGTTCAGCCGCGAACAGCGGGTGTGACACGAAGGGGACGCGCCCCTTCATATTCGTGAAGGGGTGCGTCCCCTTCGTCGCGCCAGTAGAATCCGCGGTCCCATGTCCGCCCAAGACCTCCTGGAGTCGCTGAACGAGGCGCAGCGCGCCGCGGTGTCCGCGCCGATCAGCCCCGTGCTCGTGCTCGCAGGTGCGGGCAGTGGCAAGACCCGGGTGCTGACGCACCGCGCCGCCTGGCTGATCCTCGAGCACGGCGTCTCGCCGCACGGCCTCATGGCGGTGACCTTCACCAACAAGGCGGCGGCCGAGATGCGCGGCCGTATCGAGAGCCTCCTCTCCATGCCGGCGGATGCGCTCTGGATCGGGACTTTCCACGGCCTGTCCCACCGCATGCTGCGCCGCCACTGGCGCGAGGCGCGCCTGCCGCAGTCGTTCCAGATCCTCGACCAGGACGACCAGGAACGCCTGGTGCGCAGGATCATCCGCGAGCAGAAGCTCGACGAGCAGCGCTGGGTGGCGCGCGAGGTGCAGAACTTCATCAACTCGAGCAAGGACGATGGCCGTCGCTCGAAGAACCTCGCCGACCGCAACGACCCGACTCGCAAGCAGCTGATTCACCTGTACCAGCTCTACGAGGCGCGCTGCGACGCCGCGGGCGTCGTCGATTTCGCCGAGCTGATGCTGCGCAGCTTCGAGTTCCTGCGCGACGTACCCGACCTCGGCGACTACTACCGCGACCGCTTCCGCCACATCCTCGTGGACGAGTTCCAGGACACGAACGGCATCCAGTACGACTGGATCCGCCAGCTCGTCGGCAAGACCGGCGCGCCGTTCGTCGTCGGCGACGACGATCAATCGGTGTATCGGTGGCGCGGCGCGAAGGTCGAGAACATGCAGCACTTCCGCCGCGAGTATGGCGCGACGGTGTACAAGCTCGAGCAGAACTACCGCTCGACCCAGGTGATCCTCGCCGCGGCGAACGCCGTCATCGCGAGGAACACCGACCGCATGGGCAAGGAGCTCTGGACCGCCGTCAAGGGCGGCGATCCGATCCGGGTCTATGCCGCCTTCAACGAGCGCGACGAGGCCGACTTCGTCATCGACCGCATCCGCGAGCACCAGCGCCGCGGACTGCCGCTTGCGTCCGCCGCAATCCTGTACCGCTCGAACGCGCAGTCCCGCGCTTTCGAAGAGACGCTGATGGCGGCGCGCATCCCCTATCGGGTGTACGGCGGCCTGCGCTTCTTCGAGCGCGCAGAGATCAAGGACGCGCTCGCGTACCTGCGGCTCACGCAGTCGCGCGACGACGACATCGCCTTCGAGCGCGTCGTCAACCTGCCGACGCGCGGCATCGGCGGTGCGACGCTCGACCTCCTGCGTGCTGACGCGCGCGACGGCAATCGCAGCCTCTGGAAGGCGGGCCTCGCGCTCATGGACTCGCTGCCAGCGCGCGCCGCGGGGGCGCTGCGCGGCTTCTACGCGCTGATCGACCGCCTCGCCGCGTCGGTCGCCGAGCTCCCGCTGCACGAGCAGGTGGGGCACGTGATCAAGCACTCCGGCCTGCGCGACCACCATGCGAAGGAGAAGGACAACAAGGGCGAGGCGCGGGTCGAG
>DATMEC010000087.1:0-3775 GCA_035557125.1 Steroidobacteraceae bacterium | reverse complement strand
GCTCGCGATGGTGCGCGGCGCCCTGAAGCAGTCCATGGCGCACCACGCCATTGCGGTCACCGGAATCGCAGGTCCGGCTGGAGGCAGCGCCAGGAAGCCGGTCGGCACGGTCTGGATCGGCTGGGGCTTTCGGAAGCTCGGACGCGTCAGGATCCACGCGACGCGCTTCCGTTTTCGAGGCGGCCGTGACGCGGTGCGGCGCCAGGCGGTGTGGGCGGCCCTCGAAGCCCTCACGGAGTCGTGAGCGCCCCGGCGGGACAGGGCGCCCGCACGCTGAGACTTTTTTTCGCGCTGTGGCCAGGCGACCGGATGCGGGCGGGGCTCGCCTCGACGGCCGCTGCCACGGTCGGGCAGGTCGCGGGCCAGCCCGTGCCGCCGGGCAACCTGCACGTGACGCTCGCTTTTCTGGGGCCGGTAGCGGGTCAGGCGCTGCTGCCCCTGTTCGATGTCGGCGGGCAAGGGCCCTGGCCGGCGGTCGATCTCCGGTTCGAACGTGTCGAGTATTGGGCCAAGCCCAAGGTCCTGGTCGCGATGTCGACGGAGGTCCCGGCGGCTGGCCTCGCGATCGTCGAGCGGCTCTGGGCGGGACTCGAGCCGCTCGGCTACACCCGCGAGGCGCGGCCCTGGCGGCCGCACCTGACGCTCGCGCGCCGCATCCGCCGGCCACCGCCGGACAATCTCGTCCTCGGGCCCGTCGAGTACTCCGGGGATGAACCGCCCTGGCGCCTGGCCCTCGTCGATTCGATGACCCACGCCGAAGGGCCGCGCTACAAGCCGCTGGCCGACTGGCCGCTGACTTGAAGGGGCGCGTCCCCTTCGTCCCCTGGGTCGCGTCCTGAGCCAGTGCTGCCGGCACACTGCCACCCATGAAGAACCGGACCGTGGACAATTTCAACGTTGTCGAAGTATTTGGCGACGGCGAAGCGGGCCGGTTGTGGAATAATCGGAACAAGCTCGGAGGAACAAACGGCATGGAAGACAGCAACCGCAAGAAGGCGCTGAGCGCCGCGCTCAGCCAGATCGAAAAACAGTTCGGCAAGGGTTCGGTGATGCGCCTCGGCGAGCACCCGGCCAATGCCGACATCGAAGTCGTGTCGACCGGCTCGCTCGGCCTCGACGTCGCGCTCGGCGTCGGCGGCGTGCCGCGCGGCCGCGTGATCGAGGTCTACGGTCCGGAAGCCTCGGGCAAGACCACGCTCGCGCTTTCGATCATTTCCCAGGTGCAAAAGCTCGGCGGCGTCGCGGCCTTCGTGGATGCCGAGCACGCACTCGACCCCGTCTATGCCGAAAAACTCGGCGTCGACGTCAAGGAATTGCTGATCTCCCAGCCGGACACCGGCGAGCAGGCGCTCGAGATCACCGACATGCTGGTGCGTTCCGGCGCGGTCGACATCGTCGTCATCGACTCGGTCGCGGCCCTGACGCCGAAGGCCGAGATCGAGGGCGAGATGGGCGAGATGCAGCTCGGCCTGCATGCCCGCCTGATGTCGCAGGCGCTCAGGAAGCTCACCGGCAACATCAAGCGCTCGAACACGATCGTGCTCTTCATCAACCAGATCCGCATGAAGATCGGCGTGATGTTCGGCAATCCCGAGACGACGACCGGCGGCAACGCGCTCAAGTTCTATGCGTCGCTCCGCCTCGACATCCGCCGCATCGGCGCGCTGAAGAACGGCGAGGAAGTCGTCGGCAACCAGACCCGCGTCAAGGTGGTCAAGAACAAGGTCGCGCCGCCCTTCCGTGAGGCGGAATTCGAGATCCTCTACGGCAAGGGCATCTCGCGCGAGGGCGAGCTGATCGACATGGGTGCGCTGCACGGCATCGTCGAGAAGTCCGGCTCCTGGTACTCGTACGAGGGCGAACGCATCGGCCAGGGCAAGGACAACGCTCGCAACTACCTCATCGAGCATCCGGAGAGCGCCGCGAAGATCGATGCGGCGCTTCGCACCCGGCTCATGCCAGTGCGTCGTCCGGTCGCGGTATTGAGTGAGGCTGCGGAAGCGTAAGCCGGTCGTCCGGGACGACCAGGACGATCCGCAAGCAGCCCGGCTCGCGGCCCTTAAACAGCTGAATCGCCGCGACTTCGGCGCCCGCGAACTCGCGGAGCGCCTGGTCGCGCGCGGCTTTGGGCAGCCCGCCGCCGAGGCCGCAGTCGCGGGACTCGTCCATGAGCGCCTGGTCGACGACGACCGCTTCGCCGAGCATTTCGTCGCGTATCATGCCAATCGCGGCCGCGGACCGGTCGGCATCGCCATGCGCCTGCGCGACGCGGGCGTCCCGGCGGACACGATCGCGGCCGCAGTGAACGCGACGGATCCGGACTGGCGCCGGCGGGCCGCCGAGGTCCGGCGCAAGCGCTTCGGCGCGAAGGCCCCCGTCACCTGGCCCGAGAAGGGCCGGCAGGCGCGGTTCCTGATCCAGCGCGGATTCGGCGCGGACCAGGTCCGCGCGGCGGTCGGCAACGACGTCGAGGACTGATGGGCAAGGCGGCAAAGAAAACGATGGGTTCCAGCGAGATCCGGGAGGCGTTCCTGGAGTTCTTCCGCGTGCGCGGCCACGCGGTCGTGCCGTCCTCGCCGCTCGTGCCGGGCAACGACCCGACGCTCCTGTTCACGAACGCCGGCATGGTCCAGTTCAAGGACGTTTTCCTCGGCAAGGACGAGCGCAGCTACAGGCGCGCGGTCAGCAGCCAGCGCTGCGTGCGCGCAGGCGGCAAGCACAACGACCTCGAGAACGTCGGCTACACGGCGCGTCACCACACTTTCTTCGAGATGCTCGGCAACTTCAGCTTCGGCGACTACTTCAAGGCCGAGGCCATCGAGTTCGCCTGGGACTTCGTCACCGGCACTCTGAAAATCCCATCCGAGAAACTCTGGGTCACCGTTTTCAGGGACGACGACGAGGCGGCGGATATCTGGCTGAAGTCGATCAAGATCGACCCAAAGCGCTTCACGCGCATGGACGAGAAGTCGAACTTCTGGGCGATGGGCGACACCGGCCCCTGCGGCCCATGCTCCGAGATCTTCTATGACCATGGCCCGGAGATTCCCGGCGGGCCGCCCGGCTCGAAGGACGAGGACGGCGACCGCTACGTCGAGATCTGGAACCTCGTCTTCATGCAGTTCGAGCGCGCGGCCGACGGCAGGATGACGCCGCTCCCGAAGCCTTCGGTCGACACCGGCATGGGGCTCGAGCGCACTGCCGCCGTCATGCAGGGCGTGCACTCGAACTACGACATCGACCTGTTCGTGAAGCTGATCCAGGCCGCCGCGCAGGCGACGCACGCGCAGGACGTGGCTAGCCCCAGCTTGCGCGTCATCGCGGACCACATCCGCGCCTGCTCGTTCCTGGTCGTCGACGGGGTGATCCCGGGCAACGACGGCCGGGGCTACGTGCTTCGCCGCATCATTCGCCGCGCGATCCGCCATGGCTACCAGCTCGGCCAAGAGAAGCCGTTTTTCCACACGCTCGTCCCGGCGCTGGTGGCGGAGATGGGCACCGCCTACCCGGAGCTCGCGAAGGGCGCCGACCACGTCGCGCGCGTGCTGAAGCAGGAAGAAAATCGCTTCGCGGAGACGCTCGAGAACGGCATGGCGCTGCTCGAGGCGGCCATCGGGAAGATGCAGGGCAAGACGATCGCCGGCGAGACGGTGTTCAAGCTCTACGACACCTACGGTTTCCCGGTGGACCTCACCGCCGACATCGCGCGTGAGCGCGGGCTCTCGGTCGACCAGGCCGGGTTCGAGCGGGAGATGGAATCGCAGCGCGATCGCGC
>DATMEC010000086.1:0-4630 GCA_035557125.1 Steroidobacteraceae bacterium | reverse complement strand
CGGCTGACGAAGTACTCGTCCTTGAGCGCGACTTCCTCGAGCCGGAGCGCGAGCTCGAACAGCGGGTTGTCGGTCTGGCCGAGCTTGCCGAGCACCTTGTGGCACATCTCGCGGATGATCGTCGCGCGCGGGTCGAAGTTCTTGTACACGCGGTGGCCGAAGCCCATGAGCCGCACGCCGCCCTTGCTGTCCTTCACCTTGGCGAGGAATTCCGGCACGTGCGACGCATCGCCGATCTTCTCGAGCATGTCGACGACCGCCTCGTTTGCACCGCCGTGCGCCGGCCCCCAGAGCGCGGACACGCCCGCGGACATCGCGGTGTACGGATTGCAGCCCGTGCTGCCCGCGAGCCGGACCGTCGAGGTGCTCGCATTCTGCTCGTGGTCCGCGTGCAGGATGAACAGCAGGTCGAGCGCCTTCGAGTGCAGCGAGTCGAGCTCGTACGGTTCACAGGGCACGGCGAAGAACATGTGCAGCATGTTCGCCGTGTAGTCGAGGTCGTTGCGCGGGTAGATGAAGGGCTGCCCGAGCGCGTGCTTGTAGGCCGCGGCCGCGATCGTCGGCAGCTTCGCGATCATGCGGTGGGTGAAGATCTCGCGATGGCGGTCGTCCGTGATGTCGGTCGAGTCGTGGTAGAAGGCGGCGAGCGACGCGACGATGGTCGCCACCATCGCCATCGGGTGCGCGTCGTGGTGGAAGCCGCGGTACAGGCGCAGGATCCACTCGTTCAGCATCGTGTGGCGCGAGATCGAGTGCGTGAAGGCGGCCAGCTCCTTCGCGCTCGGCAGCTCGCCCTTCTGCAGCAGGTAGGAAACTTCGAGGAAGCTGCTGTGCTCGGCGAGCTGCTCGATCGGGTAGCCGCGATAGAGCAGGACGCCGGCGTCGCCGTCGATGTAGGTGATGGCGCTCGAAGCCGCCGCCGTCGCCATGAAGCCCGGGTCGTAGGTGAAGAGGCCGTGGTCCTTCTGGAGCGTGCTGATGTCGAGCACGTCCGGCCCTACGGACCCGGAAAGGGCGGCAAGCTCGCTGGTGCGGCCGGTCGCGACGTCGGTGAGCTGGTATTTTTTGACTGGCATCGATTTCCCGCGTCGCAGACTGTCATGCTGCACTGCAGGAATCAAGGCTGACGGCCCGGTTTTCATAGAATGCCCGCATGAGCGAGACGATCGCGATTTACGTGCACCTGCCGTGGTGCGTGCGCAAGTGCCCGTACTGCGATTTCAACTCGCACGTACGTCCGGAAAACATTCCGGAGACGGAATATGTCGCGGCGCTTCTCGCCGACCTCGACGGCGACCTCGACCTCGCGGCGGGCCGCGAAGTCGCGAGCGTTTTTCTCGGCGGCGGGACGCCCTCGCTCTTCGGCGTCGGCGCGATTGCGTCGCTGATCGATGGCCTCGCCGCGCGGCTCGCGTTCCGTGCGGACGCCGAGATCACGATGGAGGCGAACCCCGGGACGATCGAGCACGGCCGGTTCGCTGGCTACGCCCGGGCCGGCGTCAACCGTGTCTCGCTCGGCGCGCAGTCGTTCGACGCCGCTGCACTCGCGGCGCTCGGGCGGATCCACGGTCCCGGCGAGATCCGCGCCGCGGTCTCGGAGCTCGACGCGGCGGGCCTTCACAACTTCAACCTGGACCTGATGTATGCGCTCCCCGACCAGACGCGCGAGGGCGCGCTCGCCGACCTCGACGCCGCGCTCGCGCTCGGCCCCGCGCATCTTTCCCGCTATCAGCTGACGCTCGAGCCGGGCACCGTCTTCCACACCCGCCCGCCGCCGCTCCCCGACGACGACCTCGCCTTCGTCATGCAGCAGGACGGCGATGCGCGCCTCGCGGCCGCGGGCTTCGCCCAGTACGAGGTTTCCGCCTATGCGCGGCCGGGGCGACAGTGCCGGCACAACCTCAATTACTGGCACTTCGGCGACTATCTCGGCATCGGCGCCGGGGCGCACGGCAAGGCGACGGCCAGCGGCGCCGTCGTGCGCACCGAAAAGCCGCGCTCGCCCCGCGCCTACCTCGCGGGCGGCGGCAGGCTCGGCTCGATCCGGCGCGCGGTGCCGGTGGCCGAACTGCCTTTCGAGTTCATGCTGAACGGGTTGCGCCTGGTCGAGGGCTTCCGGATCGCCGATTTCGAGCGGACGACGGGCCTGGCGGCGGCGGTGGTGACCGGGAAGCTCGCCGAGTACGCCGCGAAGGGCCTCGTGCACCCGGAAGACGGCGGCTATCGGGCGACGAGCCTTGGCCTGCGTTTCCTGAACGACCTCCTGGCCGGCTTCCTGCCCGACGAAACGAGCCGCAGGGGGTCAGGCGAGTTGTACACAGCGCCTTCCCGCTTCGTGCCGGATAGGGACTTTCGCGACTTTGTTAGCGAGGTGCGTTAACTCTCACCGTGTAACCCATTGAGCAGACATGGGAAAACGCCCTGTTCAAAATTTAACCAAACCGTCATTAATGCGGGAATGGTCGAAAAAGCGGATCCAGTGAGCGTCGCGATCCACAGAGTTATCCACATATTTTGTGGATAAGAAAAATATTCAGCAAATCCGGCAACTTAGGTACTGCGCGGATTCGGGTCCCGGGTCGCCTTGAATGTGGCGGTCTTCGCCCTTAGACTTCGCGGCCCCACGCAGCACGGCAACGGGATACCGCTATGAAAGAAGGCATTCACCCGACGTACACCGACATCACGGTGACCTGCAACTGTGGCAATTCCTTCAAGACGCGCTCGACTCTCGGGTCCAACCTCGAGGTCGAAGTCTGCTCGAACTGCCACCCGTTCTACACGGGCAAGCAGAAGATCGTGGACTCGGGCGGCCGCGTCGACCGCTTCCGCAAGAAGTACGGTCTGAAGTAAGCCGTCCGGCCGCCCGGCGGCCGTCAACTTTCCGGCTTCCCCCGCGTCTAATCCGGGACCGGTACCCTTGGGGCCGGAAGCGGAGATCGCCATGCGTCCATTGACCGGCAAACTCGCCTGCCTAGCGGCCTGCCTCGCCCTCGGCTTCGCCGCGGGCAGCCCTGCCTATGCCGCCAAGGAGGACGACAAGCCGAAGAAGGAAAGCAAGGAGGTCCGCACCGCCAAGCAGATGCACGTCGCCTTCACGCAGCAGATGGGCGTGCACAGCGAGATCGAGCTGCAGGAATACGTGCAGCGGGTCGGTGAGAAGCTCGCCGCGGTGAGCGAGATGCCCGAGCTCGAATGGCACTTCACGATCGTCGACACCGACGACGTCAACGCCTTCGCGACCATGGGCGGCTATGTCTACATCTCGCGCGGCATCCTGCCGTACTTCCAGAACGAGGCGGACCTCGCGGCCGTGCTCGGCCACGAGATCGGCCACATCACCGCGGAGCACCTGAAGAAGCAGAACCGCAAGGGCATGCTCTCGGGGCTCGCGAGCGCCGCAACCGCGATCTTCACCGGCATGCCCGCCCTCGCCGACCTCACCAACATGGCCGGCCAGGCGATCATCAGCGGCTACGGCCGCGAGGCGGAGCTCGAGTCCGACCGCCTCGGCGCAAGCTACCTCGCCAAGGCGGGCTACGACCCGGAGGCGATGATCCGCGTGATCACGACGCTGAAGGCGCAGGACACGTTCGAGCGCGAACGCGCGCGGCTCGAAGGCCGCGAGCCGCGCCTCTATCACGGCGTGTTCGCCTCGCATCCGGACAACGACACGCGCCTGCAGCAGGCGGTCGCGTCCGCCGGCCGGACGCCGGCCACGACGACCGGCAGCACCAACAATCGGGAAGGATACCTGCAGGCGATCGACGGCCTGCCGGTCGGCTCGAGCGCGCGCCAGGGCATGGTGCGCGAGAACCGCTTCTATCACTCCGACATGCACTTTACGCTCGCGTTTCCGCGCGGCTGGCAGGTCGTGAACCAGCCGGACAAGATCCTGGCGGTCGCGCCGAAGAAGGAGCATTTCCTCGAGATCCGCACGCAGGCGCCACCCGCGGACCTCACGGATCCCCGCGATTTCGCGATGCGCGGCCTCGCGAACAAGCGTCTGTCGCGACCGGAGTCGCTGGACATCAACGGGCTCAAGGCCTGGACCGCCATCGTGCGCGGCGACCCGTCGCCGTATGGCCAGGCGTCGAGCGTGCGGTACGTCATCCTCTACTACGGGAACCTGATGTGGGTCTTCAAGGGGGCGAGCCGTTCGGGCCTCGAGGCGCCGGCGGGCGATCCATTCTTCCTCTCGACCGCCAACACGTTCCGGCGCATGCGCTCCGACGAGTTCCGGCTCGCCGAGCCCGACCGCCTGCGCGTGATGCGCGCGTCCGACGGCACGACCATGGAGGCTCTCGCGAAGGAGAGCCCGATCAAGAAGTACCCGCTGCAGCAGCTGCGGCTCTTCAACGACCTCTACCCGGACGGCGAACCGAAGCCCGGCGACCTCATCAAGACGGTCCGTTGAAGGGGACGCGCACTTTCGCGAATATGAAGGTGCGCGTCCCCTCCGTTTCCTACCACCCCGCATCCCGCATGCGCTGCGCCAGCTCCGCGAGCGCTTTCCCGCGATGGCTCACGCGGTTCTTCTCCGCCTCAGGCATCTCCGCGGCGGTGATCGTGCCGCCCGCGACGATGAAGACCGGGTCGTAGCCGAAGCCGCCAGACCCGCGGCGCGCAA
>DATMEC010000085.1:0-2654 GCA_035557125.1 Steroidobacteraceae bacterium | reverse complement strand
GGTCGCACTGCTCGCCCAGGTCCACCACCAGCAGGATTCGGCGGTACATGCCCATCGCCGGATTATAGCGCCGCCAGTCGCGCGAACTCGGCGGGGGCGAGCGTTTCGGGGCGGCGGCTGGGCTCAATGCCGGCCGCGGCAAACTGCCCGGCGTCGACGAGGCCTCGCAGGGAGTTCCTGAGCGTCTTGCGCCGCATCGAGAACGCGGCCGCGACGAGGCGCGCGAAGCGCGCCGGGTCCGGCAGCGGAAACGGGTCTCCCGCGTGCGGCACGAGGCGTACGACCGTCGAGTCAACCGCGGGCGGCGGCTGGAACGCGCCGCGTCCTACGCGGAACAGCGCCTCTGCGCTGCACGCGGCGGCGAGCATGACGGTCAGCCGGCCGTAGGACTTCCCGCCGGGTGGCGCGACGATGCGGTCGACGACTTCCTTCTGCAGCATGAAGTTCATGTCTGCAATGACGTCCCGCGACTCGAGCAGGTGAAACAGCAATGGCGTGGAAATGTTGTACGGCAGGTTGCCGCAGACGCGGAGCTTCGCACCGCCGCCATGCAGGGCCCTGAAGTCCACATCGAGCACGTCCGCGCGATGGAGCAAGAGCTCGCCCCGGCCTTCGGTTTGCGCGACCAGCAGTGTTGCGAGGTCGCGATCGATCTCGATCGCCTCGACGCGGCCGCATCGCTCGAGCAGCGGCAGCGTCAGCGCGCCCCGTCCGGGCCCGATCTCGACGATGCGCTCGCCCGGGACGGGATCGATGGCGTCAACGATGCGCCGGAGCACACCCGGATCGTGCAGGAAATGCTGGCCGAAGCGCTTGCGCGCGCGGATCACCCGTGACGGCCCAGGCGTTCCGCGAGCTTGATCGCCTCGAACAGGCTCCCCGGGTCGGCGCGCCCGGTGCCCGCGAGGTCGAGCGCCGTGCCGTGGTCCACCGACGCGCGGTGAAAGGGGAGACCGAGCGTCACGTTGACGGCGTGGCCGAAGCCAGCATGCTTGATCACTGGCAGTCCCTGGTCGTGGTACATGGCGAGCACGGCGTCGGCCGCTGCGAGCGAGGCGGGCGTGAACGCGGTGTCCGCCGGCACCGGGCCGGAGACCCCGACGCCGCGCGCCGCCAGGGATTCGACCGCCGGCCGGATCACCTCGATTTCCTCGCGGCCGAGATGGCCGCCTTCGCCCGCGTGCGGATTGAGGCCGCAGACGAGAATGCGCGGCGCCGCGATGCCGAGCGAATCGCGCAGGCCCCGCTCGAGCACGTCGATCGTGCGTTCGAGGGAGTCGCGCGTGATCCGGCGCGGAACCTCGGCGAGTGGCAGGTGGGTTGTGGCGAGCGCGACCCGCAGCGACCCTGCGACGAGCAGCATCACCGGGTGTGCGCCGCCGGCCTTCGCGGCAAGGTATTCCGTGTGTCCCTGGAAGGGAATCCCGGCGTCGTTGATCGACGACTTCTGTACCGGCGCGGTCACCATCGCCGCAAAGCGGCCGGCGATGCAGCCGTCGACGGCTGCGTCCAGCAGCGCGAGCACGTAGCGGGCGTTCTCCGGATCCGGCTGGCCCGGCGTCGCTGCGCGGCCGAGCCGCGCGGCGAGCACGGGCAGCGTCCCCGTCCGGTGCGGCACGGGCGCGGCATCGGCGCGCCATTCGGCCGGTTTCAGCCGCAGCTTAAGTCCGGCTGCGCGCGCCGCAAGCAACTCGGGGTCGCCCGCGAAGACGAGTTCGCAGGGCCAATCCGAGAGGGCCGCGGCCAGCGCGAGGTCGGGGCCGATGCCGGCGGGCTCGCCGGTCGTGACGACGATTCTACGAGCGCTCAGGGATTCCTGATCTCGACGTAGGCCTCGTCGCGCATTCGCCTCAGCCACAGCTCGGTTTCCTCGTCGACCTTGCTCTCGCGCAGCGCCGTCACCACGCGCTGCCGGCGCAGTTCGTCGCTCTGGTCGTGGGTGCGCCGGCCCAGCAGCTGAACGATATGCCATCCGAACTGGGTGCGGAAAGGCTCGCTGATCTCGTCGGGCTGCAACCGCTCGAGGGCTTCCTCGAACGCCGGGTCGAAGGTGCCGGGCGAGGTCCAGCCGAGGTCGCCGCCGCGGCTCGCGGAGCCCGGGTCCTCGGACGTGACGCTGGCGAGGGCCGCGAAGTCCTCGCCGGCGAGGATGCGGTCGCGGACCGCGGAAAGGCGCTGGCGCGTGGTCGCGTCGTCCTGCACCTCGTTCGGGCGCATCAGGATGTGCCGGGCGTGCAGCTGCTCGACCATCACCGGGCCGCTGTCGCCGCCGCGGGTGCCGTCGAGCCGCACGAGGTGGAAGCCGGTCGGCGTGCGCACGGGCTCGCTGACGTCCCCGGACTCCATGTTGATGACGAGGTCGCCGATGAACTGCGGAAGCTGGCCGATGCGGCGCCAGCCGAGCTTGCCGCGCTCGAGCGCGGACTGGGCCTTCGAGTATGCAAGCGCGAGCTGCCCGAAATCCTCGCCCGCGGCGGCACGCCGGCGGATGTCCTGCGCCAGCGCCTCGACCTTGGACATCTCCTCGGTCGTCGCCGCCTCGGGCAGCGAGAGCAGGATGTGGGAGACGTCGTACTCCGTGTTGACGCCGGCCTGGCTCGCGTCGCGCTCGAGCGCCTGCTCGAGCTCGCGCGGCGAGACGTAGATGCGCGGGA
>DATMEC010000084.1:0-4141 GCA_035557125.1 Steroidobacteraceae bacterium | reverse complement strand
CCGTATATCGTCTTCTAGTCGATTCCCGGCACACTTGCCATTCTGCATTGGGTGGTATTATATTGGCATTTAATTGGTTCTGCTACTGGGCTCTCGAAGGGGAACTGAGCACATGAACAGCACACGGTCGACATTGATTGGAACAGCCGTCGCCATCGCGCTCTTCGGACCCAGCGGTCCGGCGCAGGCGCAGCAGGAGGAGCTGGAAGAAGTCGTCGTCACCGGCATTCGCGGCAGCCTGCGCGAATCGCTGGAGACCAAGCGCGAGGCCAATGCCGTCGTAGAAGCGCTGAACGCCGAGGACCTGGGCGCGTTCCCGAACACCAACGTGGCCGAGGCGATGACGCAGGTTCCCGGCGTCGCCATCGATCGTCGGTTCGGGCAGGGCGAGCGCGTCAGCATCGACGGCACCGATCCCAGCCTCAACCTGACCTTCCTCGACGGCCACCCGGTGGCGCAGTCGATCTGGTTGTTCGGCGAGCAGCCGAACCGCGGCTTCGACCAGACGCAGATCGCATCGGAGATCATCGGCCGCATCGAGATCTACAAGTCGCCCGAGGCGCGTCTGCCCGAAGGCAGCCTCGGCGGCACCGTGCTCATGCACACTCGCCGGCCGCTGGATCTGGAGGCCAACACGCTTGCCGTCACCGGCGCCTACAATTTCAACGACCAGGCCGACGAGGGAGAGCCGGGCGTCTCCGGATTGTACAGCTGGAAGAATTCCGCCGAGACCTGGGGCATCGCGATCGCCGCGCAGCACCACGAGGAGCGGGTCGATCGCCAGGGCGCGGAAATCTTCGGCTATGTGCCGGCGTCCACCTTCCCGAACGTGACCGGCGTGGATCCCGATGCGCAGGTGCCGAACTTCGTCAACGCTGCCTGGTTCCAGCAGACCCGCAAGCGCGACAGCGCCACCTTGAACCTGCAGTTGAAGCCCAGCGAGGCCCTGGAGCTGAACCTCAGCGGCCTGTACATCAAGGAAGACTTCGCCAACTACAACCAGTCGATGTACAACTTCCTCTCGCTTCGCCCCGACGAGGTCGACGAGCTGACCGTGGGTCCGGACGGCGTGGTAACCGGCGGACACACGGGTCCCGGCAGCTTCGTG
Organism: Steroidobacteraceae bacterium; assembly: GCA_035557125.1. Classification (GTDB taxonomy): domain Bacteria; phylum Pseudomonadota; class Gammaproteobacteria; order Steroidobacterales; family Steroidobacteraceae; genus SCUD01. Next base: position 3,033 of record DATMEC010000084.1, on the reverse strand, counting down.
TTCTACGACAACAACGTGCGCGAATCCGAGCCGACGACCAAGGGCCTGGACCTGATGGCTGCCTGGCACGGTGATGGCTGGTCGCTGTCGGGACAGGTCGGCCAGAGCGAAGCCGACAACGAGCTCAAGCAGTTCTTCATCGAGCCCGCCTTTACCGGCGCCTTCAGCTGGGACATCCGCCGGGGCATCACGTTCGACGATCCGGCGGCGGCGCGCGATCCGGCCAATTGGGTCGCGGAGGGATTCTTCGGCAACAACGGCATCTTCGAGACCGAAGCCAAGGACACCTACGGGCAGGCCGATTTCGGCATCGAGTTCGACGGCATGTTCGACGAGCTGGTCGTCGGCGTGCGCCGCCACAAGCACGAGGAGGACTTCACCCTCAACGTCTATGGCATTCCCCCGGTCGGCGACCTGACGGAGGTCGGAACGATCGGCTTCACCGACATCTGGGGCTTTGCCCCGGATCATGGCCAGCACATCTACGCGGGCCGCCGCAATGTGCTCAATTGGGTCGAGGCGGCACCGCCGAATTTCGCCAATCCGGATGCGGCCAGCTTCCTCAACAACACCTTCCAAATCGAACAGACCAACACTTCGGGGTATGCGCAGCTGAACTTCGGCGAGGAGCAGCGCCTGCACGGCAACTTCGGCGTCCGCTATGTCAAGGCGGAGATCGAAAGCACGGCCTACAACCTGGGAAGCGACGTGCCGGTGCTGCCGGCGAACCCGGAATGGCTGGTGACGCAGGAGAGCGACGACGATTACGTGCTGCCCTCGCTCAACCTGGCTTTCGATGCCACCGACGATGTCGTCCTGCGCTTCGCTGCGGCCAAGGTCGTGTCCTGGGCGCCCTACAACCAGATGGCGCCCAACACCTTCCTCAACGACACCACGCTTACCGGCACGGGCGGCAACGCGGATCTCGGGCCTTACGAGTCGACCAACTACAACCTCTCGGCCGAATGGTATTTCGCGGCCGAGTCGGTGGTGGCGGCTTCGGTGTTCTACAAGGACATCGACGACTTCATCGAGAACGAGGCCGGCATCGAACGCCAGTTCAACTCGATCAGCGACGACGCCGATCCAACGGCCTTCCTGAACCTGGTCGCCACGGGGGCCTGCACGCTCGATGGATTCTGCGACTACAGCATCCTGCGTCCGCGCAACGCCGGAAATGGCGAGATCAAGGGCATCAACCTGAGCTACCAGCAGCCGTTCGGCGAGACTGGCTTCGGCATCGTCGCCAACTACACGTTCGCCGACGGCGAAACGGCGGCCGGCAACGACCTGCCGTTCCAGTCGGAGAATCAGTACAATGTCAGCCCGTACTACGAAAGGGATCCGTTCAGTGCCCGCGTCACCTACGGCTGGCGCAGCGAGTACCTGGCGGGCGGCTTCGTAGCCGGCGCTCCTCCGGTGAGCGTGGACGCGTATGCCGACCTGGGCCTGAGTCTCGGCTGGAAGTTCAGCGAGAAGCTGCAGTTGAACTTCGATGCACAGAACCTCCTCGACGAGGAATATTTCCAGTACTTCCAGGACGAATTCCGGCCGGCCAACATCTACAAGACGGGGCGCCGCTATCAGGCTTCAGTGCAGCTGAAATTCTGATCGCGTAAGCCGACGCGGCCGTCGATGTGAGGACGTCGACGAAATGAGAAAGTCTTCCAGTCCCGTGCGGGCGCTCTGCATGGCCGCGATGCTGGGCGGTTGCATGCAACAGGCTGGGAGGCCGGTGGCGACCGACCTGCCGATCTCGATCATTCCGGCGGCGGCTGAGGTCACCCGCGCTGCCGGCTCATTCGAGCTCACGCCGCAGACGCAGGTTCGATTCGTCGCGGGTTCACCCGGCGACGGGGTCGCGCGGTATTTCGTGGAGCTTCTCGAGCGCACGCGCGGTATCGCGTTGCCGCGCCGGCCGGTGACGGGAATCGACACGAGCGGCGCGGGGACCATCGATTTCGAGCTTCGGGCTGGTGAATCCGCCGCCGATGAAGAAGGCTATTCGCTGATCGTGTCCCCCGGGCGGATTGCCGTCTCGTCCCGCAGTGCCCGCGGCCTTTTCTACGGCGCGGTCACGTTGTGGCAACTGCTCACCGCCGATGCCGCGAGCACGACGCGCATCAACGTGCCGGCCTTGACGATCACGGATGCCCCGCGCTTCGCCTGGCGCGGCCTCATGCTCGATTCAGCGCGGCACTACCAGCCGCCCGAGTTCATCCGCCAGCTCATCGACTGGATGGCGCTGCACAAGCTGAACGTCTTGCACTGGCACCTGACTGACGACCAGGGCTGGCGGCTCGAGATCCTTGAGTATCCGGAGCTCACGCGCGTCGGCGCCTGGCGGATGCCCGCCGGTGCCGGCAATCCCCCGCCCTACGGCGGCTTCTACACGCAGGCCGAGGTGCGCGAACTCGTCGCCTTTGCGGCATCGCGCTTCGTCACGATCGTCCCCGAGATCGAGATGCCCGGCCATGCGCAGGCAGCGATTGCGAGCTACCCGCAGCTCGGCACGGGCGGCACGCCGCCCGTCTCGCCCGACTGGGGCGTGCACGACTGGCTCTTCAACGCGGAGGAATCGACACTCGTGTTCCTCGAGAACGTCCTCGACGAGGTGATCGGCCTGTTCCCCGGCGAGTTCGTCCATGTGGGCGGCGACGAGGCCGTCAAGGACCGGTGGCAGGCGTCGCCGCGCGTGCAGGCGCGCATCCGCGAGCTCGGGATCGCGGACGAGGCTGCGCTGCAGGGCTGGTTCATCGCCCGCATCGGCCGGTTCCTCGACGCGCGAGGACGCCGCCTGATCGGCTGGGACGAGATCCTCGAGAGCGGCGTTCCCGCGCGCGCGGCCGTCATGTCCTGGCGCGGCACCGCCGGCGGAATCGCGGCGGCGCGTGCCGGGCACGACGTCGTGATGGCGCCGTCGCCGGTACTGTACCTCGACCACTGGCAAAGCGACTCGCCGCGCGAACCACCCGGGCGACCGGACATCGAGTCGCTCGCGGACGTCTACGCCTTCGAGCCGGTCCCCGCGGA
>DATMEC010000083.1:0-6616 GCA_035557125.1 Steroidobacteraceae bacterium | reverse complement strand
GACCGACGGCTCGCTGTTGCGCGCCTGGGAGATGCCGCGCACCACGATGAACGAGGTGCCCTGGTTCTGCGTCTGGACCATCGTCATGTTGGGCGTCAGCGCGATGAAGTCCTGCGGCCGCAGGATGCCCGCGGACTGGATTTCCTCGAGGTTGAAGGCGCTGACCACGACCGGCACGTCGAGCAGCGCCTCGTCGCGCTTGCGCGCCGTGACGATGATCTCTTCCATGTCCGTTTCCTGCGCCATGGCCGGCAACGCAACCGCGGCGGCGAGGATCGCGGCCACCGCCGTCGAAAGGCACGTTCCCTTGGATGTGAGCATGAAAGTCTCCGCGTTAAGAGTTCGATTGCAACCTGACGGTCCCGGGCGCGCGCGCCATTTCCGTGCGGAGCATGGCGGCCCCGGCGACCATCGCCTTGAGCTTTCCGAAAGCGACATCCCGCCCCAGGTACTTGAGGCCGCAGTCGGGAGCGACGATCACGTCTTCCGCGCGCACGAAGGGTAGCGCGCGCCGGATGCGCGCCGCCACGGCCGCCGGCGTCTCCACCTCGGCGCTTCCGAGGTTGAGCACGCCGAGCATGATCTTCTTGCCCCTGAGCGTTTCGAGGATCGAGCAGTCGAGGTCGGGCTGGGCGGTTTCGAGCGAGACCTGCTGGCAGTGACAGCCCGCGAGCTCCGGCAGGAACGAGTAGGCCGACGCCCGAGCGTGGATGAGGGCGGCGTAGCCGAAGCAGATGTGGACCGCCGTCGTGCCGGCCACTCCATCCAGCGCCCGGTTCAGTGCCTCGAGCCCGTACTGGCGCGCCTCGTCGGGCCGCGCCTGCATGTAGGGCTCGTCGATCTGGACGATGTCCGCTCCCGCCGAGAAGAGGTCGCGGATCTCGGCATTGAGCGCCGCGGCGTAGTCTGCCGACGCAAGCTGGCGGCTGCCGCCGTAGTGGTCGATCTGCGCCTGCTGCGACATCGTGAAGGGTCCCGGGACCGTGACCTTGACGGGCCGCGACGTGTGCCTGCGCAGGAACTCCAGGTCGCGCACGCCGACCGCATGACGCCGGCGGATCGGTCCCGTCACGCGAGGCACCGGGACCGGATGGCCGCTGCGGTCGAGCGCCGTGCCGGGGTTGTCGAGGTCGACGCCCTCGAGCGCGTTGGCGAACAGGTTCGAATAGCTTTCGCGGCGGATCTCGCCGTCCGTGACGATGTCGAGGCCGGCGGCCTCCTGCGCTCGGATCGCGAGGACCGTCGCGTCGTCCTGCGCCTCCTGCAGGTGCGGGGGCGCGATGCGCCACAGCTCGCGCGCGCGCACGCGCGGCGGAAAGCGCCCGGCGAGCTTCTCGCGGTCGATGAGCCAATCTGGCTGCGGCATGCTGCCGACGAGGGTCGTGGGAAACAGGGCAGTGCGCGCGTCGGTCATCGGCCTATCCCGCGGCCCGGCGCGCGGGAGGCGCCGCGGCGTCCGGCCAGCTGCCGGTCTCTGCGAGCGCGGCCCGGATCGCGTCGCCATGCTGGTTTAGGAGCGGCGCCGCGGCGACCGACGTCGCATGCCGGCCGTCGAACTGCAGGGCCGGGCGCACCGCCTGGCGGCCGCCCTCGATGGCTCCCTCGACGGGAACGACGAGTCCCAGGTGACGCGCCTGGGGATCGTTCACGACCGCGTCGATTCCGTTGATCGGCGCAAACGGCACGTCATGTCTCGAAAGGCGCGCAACCCATTCGTCGAGCGGGCGCCTGCGGAATCGCGCGTCGAGTTCCGCGCCCAGCGCCTCGTAGTGACGGATGCGCAGGAGTCGCTCGTTGAAGCGGGGGTCCTCCCGCAGCTCCGGCGCCTCGATCGCGGTCGTGAGGCCGGTCCAGAACTTCTCGAGCGACGAGAGATGGATCGCGAGAAGGCGCTCGTCCGCCGTGCCGAGGATGTAGGCCTGCGCGAGGCGCGGCCGGTCGCTCGACTTCGGCGCCTCGCCGAGCGCGAAGTAAGCGGCGAACGGCTCGACCGCGAAGTGGGCCATTGCCTCGAACATCGAGACCTCGACGTGGCGGCCCTCGCCGGTGGTCGCGCGCTCGAGCAGTGCGCCGAGGATGCCGTAGGCAGCGTAGATGCCCGTGATCGCGTCGGCGAGCGCTGGCCCGAGGAAGCGCGGCCGTTCCGGGTCGACCACGACGGAGAGGAACCCGGACAGCGCCTGTGCCACGGAGTCGTAGCTCGGGCGCTCGGCATAGGGCCCGTCCGCGCCGAACCCGCTGATCGAGCAGTACACGAGCCTCGGGTTGAGGCAGCGCAGGCGCTTGGCGCCTGCGCCGAGGCGCTCGGCCGTGCCCGGGCGGAAGTTCTGGATGAAGACGTCGGCGCCGGCGACGAGCCGCTCGAAGAGCTCGCGATCGGCGTGGAGCTTGAGGTCGCAGCAGATGGCGCGCTTGTTACGGTTGTACGCCTGAAAATGCGGGGAATAGCGGCCGTGCTGGTAGGCGCGGTAGGGGTCACCCTCCGGGCTCTCGACCTTGATCACGTCGGCGCCGAGGTCGGCGAGCATCATCCCGGCGCACGGGCCGGTGATGAACGTGCCCTGTTCGACGATCCGGACCCCGCGGAGCGGTGCGTTGAACATCATTCGCCCGGCGCGAATCCGGGAGGGGAGGGCCCGTCATAGGCGACGCTCGCCGCCCCCGAGTCCGCGAGGATGAAGCCGATCGGGCGCTCCTGCTCCTCGAGCAGGTGCGCGATGAGGCTCGCGGTGCGGGCCAGGATCGGGACGCCCTTCACGGCGAGGAGCGGAAAGCCCGCATCGAGCATGACCGCCGCGATCGCGCCGGACACGTTCATCACGAGCGGCTTGCCGGTGATCTCCGGAAGCTTGTTCTCGACGAGCCGCGCGACCTCGACGTGCCTCCCCGCGACGCCGGTTTCGGCTGCAATCGCCAGCAGTCGCCCGACGCGGGGGTCCGCGCGCTTGTGCAGCGGATGCCCGTAACCGGGCACCGCGCGCTTCGCATCGCGCGCCTCGACGAGGGCGGCATGCACGGCCGAGGCGATGTCGCGCGTGCCGTTGCCGGCGAGAATGCCGGCCAGGAAGCGCGCGGCCGCTTCCGCCGAACCGAGGATCACGGAGCCGCAGCCGAGGATGCCGGCCGCGACCGCACCCTGCAGCGCCTCGGGCGCCGCCGCGAGCGTCATGCGGCTCGCGGCCACCGACGGCACGAGGCCGTGCTCGGCGATCGCGACCAGCGTCGCGTCGAGGACGCGGCGCTGCTCAGGCGATGGCAGCTTCCCGACGACCAGCAGCCAGACGTGATCGGTGAACGTGACCTTGCCGATCAGGCCGTTGCAGAGGTCGAACCCACGCACGACGATCGAGTCCGGGTTCGACGCCGAGATCGCGGACAGCTTCCCGGCCTGAGAACCGATTTTCATCCCGTGCAGCCCCCGGCGCCGGATACCAGTTTCGAATACCGAAAAGAGATTCGACCAACGAACATGCTGAACGCGGCCACCGCCCGGCGTCAAGTGCGCAGGCCCGCAGCGCTTTTGCTCGTTCGCATATCGAAATACAATTCGGGGATGCCGCGCCGCCAGAACACGCCGCTGCGCCGCGAAACCATGGGCGGGCTCGCCAAGGGCCTGGCCGTGATCCGCGCCTTCACCCGCGACCACTCGGCGCTGACCCTGACCGAGGTCGCGGGCATCGCGCGCATGCCGGCCGCCACCGCGCGCCGCTGCCTGCTGACGCTCGAGGACCTCGGCTACGTGACGCGGCGGGGGAGGCAGTTCCTGCTGCGGCCCAAGGTACTCGAGCTCGGCGCGGCCTACCTCGAGTCGATGGACATCGAGCACTTGACGCAGACGCACCTGGAGGAGCTCGCGCGCCTGACCGGCGACTCCGCCGCGCTCTCGGTGCTCGACGGCAACGACATCGTGTACGTGGCGCGCACCTCGGTGCGCACGTTGATGCGGCTCGAAGCGCACGTCGGCAGCCGTTTTCCGGCGCACGTCACCTCGATGGGGCGGGTCCTGCTCGCGGGCCTCGCACCCGAGCGCCTCGAGGCCTATTTCCGCACGCAGCAGTTCGTCGCGCTCACCGATTCGACCGTCACCGATCCCCGCAAGCTGCGCTCGCTGATCGCGGAGTGCCGCAAGGCCGGCTACTCCGCGGTCGAGGACGAGCTGGCCTACGGCGTGGTCGCTGTCGCCGTGCCCGTGCACGACCAACACGGGCGCGTGGTCGCCGCGCTCAACAGCTCGAGTCACTCCCGCAAGGTGACCAAGGCGGGGATCGTGCGCGAGCGGCTCTCGATGCTGAGGCAGGCAAGCCGTGCGATCTCGGCGGAGCTCGCGCGCGTGCCAGGCCTCTCGCTGTCCGCCCAGTTTTGAAGGTGCCCACACCGCCGCTTGACGCCCCTGCCCGGCGCTCGTAGCCTGAATGCGAACTTTTTTTCGGTATTCGAAAACAGATGCAGGACCTCGACCACAGCTTCCGCGCCGGTGACGCCCGGCTTCGTCTCCGTGACGAAGGCGCGGGCGCGGCCGTCGTCTTCATCCACGGCTGGACGCTCGACCTCGACGCGTGGGAACCGCAGGCCGCGGCGCTCGCCGGGTCGTTCCGCGTGATCCGTTACGACCGGCGCGGTTTTGGGCTCTCCGAGGGCACGCCAGAGCGCTCGGCGGACCTCGACGATCTCGGAGTCCTGCTCGACCACCTGCGGCTCGACGCCGTGACGCTCGTGGCGCATTCCCAGGGTGCGCGGGTCGCGCTCGGCTTCGCGCTGCGCCAGCCGGAGCGCGTCGCGGTGCTCGTCCTCGACGGCCCTCCCGACGAGACCGGCGATGCCGCCACGGCGGGCGACGAGGACTTCTCGATCGCGGAGTACCGCCGGCTGGTCGCGGAGCAGGGTGTCGACGCGTTCCGGCGCGCCTGGCGGAGCCACCCGCTGATGCGCCTCCACACGGACGATGCCGCGGCACACGCTCTCGCCGCGCGGGTGCTCGAGCGCTATCCGGCGCGCGACCTGCAAGGCGCCGCCGAAGCGCCGCCGCCGCCCGCCGGCACATCCGCGATCGCGCGCCTCACGATGCCGTCGCTGGTCGTGAACGGAGATCTCGACACGCTGGTCCGCCGCCGCGCGGGCGAGTCGCTCGCGCGCGCGCTGCCGCGCGGCGAGCGGGTGGTATTGCCCGGTGCCGGCCACTTGCCGAATCTCGACGCGCCGCGCGCCTACAATGACGCCTTGCAGGCGTTTCTCGAACGACAATCGCGGGCAGCAGCCTGAGGCCGGGAGACGACGATGGCGAACATGCTGGTCCTCTATTACAGCAGCTGGGGGCACGTCGAGGCGATGGCCTGGGCCCAGGCAGAGGGCGTCGCGAAGGTCGAAGGCATGTCCGCGGTCGTCAAGCGGGTGCCGGAACTGGTCCCTGATTCCGTCGCGGCCCAGTACCACTACAAGCGCGACCAGAAGGCGCCGCTTGCGGACCCGCTCGAGCTCCGCGGCTACGAGGGGGTCATCTTCGGCGCGCCGACGCGCTTCGGTAACATGTGCGCACAGATGCGGAACTTCCTCGACCAGACCGGGCCGCTGTTCGCCGAGAACGCGCTCGTGGGGAAAGTCGGCAGCGTCTTCACCTGCACGCAGAGCCAGCACGGCGGGCAGGAGACGACGATCACCTCGTTCCACTCGACGCTCCTGCACCTGGGCATGGTCATCGTCGGCATGCCCTACACGGCTCCGGGCATCATGACCATGAAGGAGGTGACGGGCGGCACGCCGTACGGTGCGAGCAGCATCACCGGCAAGGGCGACGAGTCGCGGATGCCGAGCGAGCTCGAGCTCGGCATGTGCCGCTTCCAGGGCGAGCACGTGGCGCGCATCGTCCGCGACCTCGTCGCAGGGCGGCAGGGCCGTGCGCCGTGAGTGCGGACCGCGCCAGGAAGCAGGCCGCGCCGGGAGACGCCGCGACGCCATTCCGCTTCTACGACAACCGCCAGAAGTACCTCGCGTTCGTCAACACCTGCAACGAGAAGTCGGCGGTCGCGCAACGCGCGGCGCTCGAGCTCAAGCACGTGCGGCCGACGCCGCCGGCGCTTTGCATCTTCGATGCGGGCATGGGCGACGCGACGGTGCTCGCGCGCCTCCTGCGCCACGCACACGCGCAGTTCCCGACCGTGCCGGTCCTTGCGGTCGCCAAGGAGATCAGCCTCGAGGACGTGCGGCTCGGCCTCGAGAAGATGCCGGACCGCTTCCTCGAGCATCCCGCAACCGTGCTGGTCATCACCAACCTCAACTATTCCGAGGCGCCGCGGCTGATGCCGCGCGACATCCAGGCCGCGGCCGCGCTCAACTGGCACGAGGTGCGCCTCAAGGGCCAGACCTCGAACTCGTACGCCGAGCAGATCGAGGAGCTCGCGGCGACGCTCGCCTTCGGCTGGCAGACCAAGCCGAGCCCGAACACCGGCAACCCGGTGTACGTCCGGCCGTCGGTGCTGGTCGTCTACCGCGAGGACCACAAGTTCCTGCTCGACCGCGTCATCCCGAAGCCGGGCCAGACCTTCGAGTCGTACGACCTGGTCGTCGCCTCGCAACCCTGGCGCGCGCGGATGTCGGCGAAGTTCAAGGCGGAAAAGGTGCT
>DATMEC010000082.1:0-4413 GCA_035557125.1 Steroidobacteraceae bacterium | reverse complement strand
ATCGTCGTCGGCATCTGGAACACGCCGAAGCGCTTCGCGGAATACATGCCGGCGAAGGCGATCACCGAGTCCGGCTTGCCGGAGAACTGGCCCGACATGGCCTGGATGCGCAAGCAGGAGATCGTCTCCGACGACTACCTGCGTTTCATCGTCCAGGAGCTGAAGCCACAGATCGACGCCACCTACCGGACCCTTCCGGGACGCGAGGACACGTCGATTATGGGCTCGAGCATGGGCGCGCTCATCTCGCTCTACGCCGTGACGGAATACCCCGAGGTGTTCGGCGGCGCGGGCTGCGTGTCCATCCACTGGCCGCTCGGCGACGGGATCGTGGCCGGCTACCTCGCGCGGCAGCTGCCGCCGCGGGGCCGCAACCGGTTCTACTTTGACCACGGGACGACGACGCTCGATGCCGCCTATGCGCCCTACCAGCGGCGTGTTGACGCGATGCTGGAAGCCGCCGGCTGGCGGCCGGGCGTCGACTTCCTGTCGCGCGCCTACCCGGGCGCCGAGCACTCCGAGCGCGCCTGGCGCGCGCGCATCGGCGAGCCGCTCGAATACCTGATCGGGCCGCCGCCTCAGAAGCGGTAGTTCGCCCCCACCAGGTACTGCGTGCCGTACTCCTGGTAGTCCAGGAGCCGCGACTTGTTCACCGAGTAGGCGATGTACGGCTCGTTCGACAGGTTGTTGACCTGGAACAGGAGCTGCAGGCCGTCCAGCCTGCCCTCGCCGAAAGCATAGCCCAGCTGGGCGTCGGTGATCATGTCGTCGTCCACGAAGCGCAGGCCGCGCTCGTTGGCGAAGTTCGTGACCTCGCCGATATACTCCGAGCGGTAACGCGTCGCGACGCGGGCGGAGAAGCCGTACTTCTCGTAATACAGCGTCGCGTTCCAGACGTCCTCGGACAGGCCCGGCAGCGGGATGCTGGGAGTGGCGACCGAGCTGATCGAGCCCGGGATCGCGATGTCGCTCTCCGTGAAGGAGTAGCTCAGGATCGCGCCGAACCCGTCGAGCGCCTCGGTGAAGCTGCCGAACTGGAAGGTCGTCGCGACCTCGAGGCCCCACAGGTAGCCACCCTGCCCGTTGATCGGCCGCGAGAAGGGTCCTGTCGCTTCCGGCGTGACGCCGGGCGCAAAGAGCTCCGGCGGCGTCACGTCCAGCAAGTACGAGAAGTCGTGGTCGGGATCCGTCTCGGTATAGATGTAGCTGCGCAGGTCCTTATAGAAGCCGGCGAGCGAAAAGATGCCGCCCCTCTCCGCGAAATACTTCTCGTAGGAAATGTCGAAAGCGTAGGCGCGCCAGGGATCGAGCTGCGCGTTGCCGCCCGAGCCGCCGACTTCGCCGGTACCGAAGTTGTATCCGCTCTCCTCCGTCGCCTTGAGCTGGTCCATGCGTGGGCGCGCCATCTCCTTGGCCAATGCCACACGAACCGTCTGGTTGTCATCCAGCAGGAAGGCGAAGTTCACCTGCGGCAGGACGTCCGTGTACGACTTGCCGTCGCTCTGCGTCGCGACCTGGCCGCCATTGGCAATGAAGAACGACGATGAGCTCTGGTCCGTCGCGATGACCTGCAGGCCAATGTTGCCGCGCATTTCGACGCCGTTGCCGAGCGTGTGGTTGAGGTCGCCGCGCACGTAGCCGGTCCAGGCCTCCTCGGCGACGTCCCAGAACTTCCCGGCGAGGTATGCAAAGCCCGGCTGCGTCGGATTGCCGTAGACGATCGGGTTGAAGTACTCGGCCAGCACGCCGTTGACGTCGATCGCGAGCGCCTGCCCTGCGTCCGCGTAACTGAGATTGGTCGGCCGCAGCAGGAACTGATCGTCGATCTGGTACGCGAGGCCATCGATCGTGCCGAGGGCCGATTCCGGCGAGGTCTTTTCCTTGGTCCGGTCTGCGTAAAGGACGCCGAACGCGCCGCCCCCGAACCAGCCCATTTCCCCCTCGCGGACGAAGTCCAGGCGGGCTGCACTCAACTCGTCCTCCACGCGCGGCCTCTTCGTGTATCCGGAGCCGTAAATCGTCGGACCGACCAGAACCTGTGTCGGATCGGTGTAGTCGAGGTCGAAGGACAGGGACGGCATGCCGCTATTGCCGCGCAGCTGGAAAGTGCCTGTGTCGAACGTCAAGGCAGGCCCGTACTGCGCATTGATCTCGGGCTGTAGCTGGTCGCGCTCGGCCTTCGAGTAGCTGATGTCCGCGACCATCATCCAGGCGTCGCCCAGCTGGAACTCGTTGCGCAAGCCTCCCGCGAGGATCTCGTCCTCAGTCGTGAACAGGAAGTTGCGCGCGAGCGGCACGACGTTGTTCAGCGTGCCGGCGACGACCGTGTCGTTCTCGATGGTCGTATCGGAATAGCCGAAGACGGTGCCATCCGGGAACGGACCGGGCGCACAGCAGGGTGCTGGGAACCCGCCGAGGTTCACCTCCAGGCTGCGCGCGTTGTTGGTCTGTTCCATCGTCGAGTAATAGAGGTCGATGATGCCGTGGTAGGCCTCGCCCGGCTGAAACTCCAGTGTCGCCATGACGCCGTCGCGCACCGTGTCGCCCATGTCGGCGCGGACTTTCATGCCGTTGGTCGCGAACTGGCCCGGCGCGACGCCCGGGTTGTTCTGGCAGGCGTCAACGTTACCGCCCGGGCAGTCGAACTCGAGGTCCCCGCCGCCCGAAGGATTCCACGGCTCGTATGTGCCAAACCCCCGTGTCGCCAGCGGCGAATCGAGGTGCGCGTAGCCGAATGCGATGCCGACGCGCCCGTCCATGAACTGGTCGATGAAGGAGAAACTTGCGCGATAGCCCTGGTCGTCCGCGTCCGCCCCGAGGTTGTCGTTCGAGTTCTGCTCGCCACGCAGGTTGAGCGCGACGGCCGTACCGCCGTAGGACAGCGGGCGGATCGTGCGCAGGTCGATGGTGCCGGCGAGTCCCTGCGCCGCGAGCTGGGCGTCCGGCGTCTTGTAGACGACCACCGAGCTCAGGAGCTCGGAGGGGTACTGGTCGAATTCCACGCTGCGGTTGTCGCCGGTGCTGACCTGTTCGCGGCCATTCAGGAGCGTTGTCGTGAAACCGGGATCGGTGCCGCGCAGGCTGATGGCCGAAGCCCTGCCCTCCGCGCGCTGTGAAGTCAGGCCCGGGAGGCGGGAAATAGACTCCGCGATGCTGGTGTCCGGCAGCTTGCCGATGTCCTCGGCCGAAATGGCCTCGACGATGCTCATCGACTCGCGCTTGGTGTCGATCGCGTTCTGGATGCCGGCCCGGATGCCCGTCACGACGACCTCGCCGAGCTGATCCTGCGCCAGTGAAGCGCCTGGAAGCGCTGCGGCCGCGACCAGCGCGGCGGCAATCGCCACGCGCAAGGGTCGGCGAGGCAGTCGCGTCATTGCAGGGTTCTCGCGGCGTAGGAGCGTGCGCTTGACCATGAATTTGGTCCCCCGTAATCGATGTGGCGCCGATCGCGGTCGGCGCTCCGATCCTAGTGGGGCCTCGCAAGCAGCCGCAATGAATGCATACGATTGCAAAGCATGAAAACGTTTGCAGGAACCGGCGGATTTCCGCCTACCTGCTAGCCTCGGCCTGATCCTCATGAGCGCCTCACGCCTTGCCGCCCTGGTCCTGCTTGCCTCCGCCGGCCTCGCCCGCGGCGAGACGGTCGCGACCCTCGCTTCGCCGGACGGCGCTCTCACGGTGTCGGTAACCCTGGACGCGGACGGGCGTCCCGGCTACGCGATCTCCCGCAGCGGCGCAGCCGTGATCGCCGATTCGCGGCTGGGGTTCATCCTGGCCAACGCGCCCAAGCTCGAGCGCGACTTCTTTCTCGAGGGTACGGATCGCCGCAGCGCCGACTTGACGTGGGAACAGCCCTGGGGCGAGCGCCGCTTCGTGCGCGACCGGCACAACGAGCTGCGGGTTCGCCTGGTCGAGAAGCGCGCCGGCGGCCGCAGGCTCGACCTGGTCTTCCGCGCCTTCGACGACGGCGTCGGCTTCCGGTACGAGTTCCCGGCCCAGGCTGCGCTCGCAGACGTCGGTATCGTCGACGAGCTGACGGAGTTCGACGTCGCCGAGCCGGCGACAGCCTGGTGGATCCCGGGCGGCGAGTGGAACCGCTACGAATACCTGTACCGGATGACGCCGCTTGCCGAGCTGAGCCAGGCGCATACGCCGCTGACGATCCGCACGGCGAGCGGGCTGCACGTCGCCTTCCACGAGGCCGCACTCGTGGATTACGCCGCGCTGTGGCTGCGCCGCGTCCACGGGCAGCGGCTCAAGGCGACGCTCTCACCCGCGGCCGAGGGACCGCGTGTCGCGCGCCGGGCTCCATTCGCGACCCCCTGGCGTACGATCCTGATCGTGCCTGATGCGAAGGGCCTGTACGAGTCGGACCTCGTGCTCAACCTCAACGAGCCGAACGCTCTCGGCGAC
>DATMEC010000081.1:0-5127 GCA_035557125.1 Steroidobacteraceae bacterium | reverse complement strand
GTTGCGCCCGGCGTCGAGTTGTTGCGCGGTGCGATCCTGCCGCAGCGAGGTCCGGACGGGAACACCATAGTCTTCGATGCACCTGGGGGTCTCGTCGTCGTCGACACCGGCCGCCACGCATGGCACAGCGGCGCCATCCTGGGACTCGCCCGCGAGCGCAAGCGGCCCATCGTCGCGATCCTGAACACGCACTGGCACCTCGACCACTCGAGCGGCAACGGCCGCATCAAGGCCGCATTCCCGGATGCGCCGGTCTACACGACGAACGCAGTGGATCGCGTGCTGGCCGAGGGCGGCTTCCTGGCGCGCAATCTCGAGTCGTCGAAAGCGATGCTCGATGACCCGAAGCTGGGCGACACGCAGAAGGAGGAAGTGCAGATTTTCATGGCGACGATGGCGGAAAGCGACGTGCTGCGCCCCGATGTCGTCGTCAACGCAAGCGGCTCGCGGGCGATCGGCGGGCGGGACTTTGACGTGCGCGTGACTGAAGGCGCCGTCACCGATGCCGACATCTGGCTCTACGACGGCGGGAGCGGTGTCGCCGTGATCGGCGACCTCGTGACGTTGCCGGCGCCTTTCTTCGAGACGGCCTGCCCGGCAGAGTGGCGCAATGCACTCGATGCGGTGTGGGCCACGCCCTTCACGCTCGCCATTCCCGGCCACGGCGAACCCATGACGCGCGCCGGTTTCGAAAGCTACCGCGCGTCGTTCAACGCGTTCATGGACTGCGTGGAAGGGTCGCAGGAAGCGGTCCAGTGCGCATCTGCCTGGGCAGACGGCATTGCGCCTCTGGTTGGCCCGGACGACGGCGCGCGCAGGCAAGCGCGCCGGTACGCCGAATACTACGTCGGCATGCTGCGCGAGAACGGCGGCAAGAGCGCGGACTGCCGCTCGCGGTAACCCGCAACGCGGCGCGGTGATCAGCCAGCCGGCGCAGCGCCCTGGGCCGACTTCACCTCGATCACGATCACGCGGCCGCCGCCGGCGATCGCCTCCCAGGAATGCTCGCCGCCGTTCTCGAGCCAGAGCACCTGCCCCGGACTGAAGTCATGAATGGCGTTCTTGCCGTCCGGCAGCGTCAGCTTGAGGCGCATCCAGTCCAGGCTGACCATCGCCGAAGGCGGATGCGAGTGCATCGGGCTGCGGCGCCCAATCGACGTGCGGCCTTCGAAGACACGCACGTGGGGATTCTCGAACAGCAGGTGGTGGGCGTCAGAATCCGTGGCGACGGCGTCGTTCGCCTTTCGCTCCCGAGCCGGCGGCACTTTTCCTGCCTGCGCCGACTTGATCTCGATGCCGACCGCGTGCAGTTCGCCCGCCAGGAGTTCCCAGCCATGATGCGCGCCTTCGACCCAGGCCGTCTTGCCCGGGTCGAGGTCCAGGAGCGCGGTCTTGCCATCCGGCAGCGCCATGCGCAGGCGAGTCGAATCGAGGCTGACGAGCACCATCGGCGGATGCGTGTGCATCGGGCTCTTTGCCCCTTTCGCGGCGCGGGCGTCGAAAACCCGGATGAAGTCGTTTTCGAGCACCACGCGGTGCACGTCCGGATCGACCGCCAAGGCGTCGGTTGCCTGGCCGGCACACACCGCCGGAATCGCGACGAAGCATGCTGCAAGGATTGGCGGTAATGCGCTCATCGTCCCCCCCTCGCGCCAAGACTGCCCTGGCGCGCGCCGATGCTAGGCCCGTCGGCACCGGGCGGTCAACGGGCAGGAAAACGAGAACGGCCCGCCGGAGCGGGCCGTTCGAGGCTCAAGGCGGGAACTGCGCTCAGTCGAAGTTGTAGCGCAGGCCGAACGAGATCACGTCGATGTCGACTTCGCCCATCTGGTCGTCCGAGCCGACGTTCGCGTACCGATCCCAGCCGAGCCGGACGCCGAAGCGCTTATTGATGGCGAACTCGCCGCCAACGCCGTACATCAGGTTCGAGCGGTCAGTCGAAACGCTGTCGGTCTCCGTCACGCCGTCGATCGCAACGCTCACGTCGCCATCGACGCTCATGAGGGCGACGCCTACGCGTCCGAACACCGTAAAGCGCTCGCCGATCGGCGCGATACCGAGCAACGAGAAAACCGGCCCGCTCGTCGACTGGTCGAGGCCGACGCCCGCGTCGAAGGTGTTGACACCGTCAGTCACGGTGCCGGTCGCGGAATAGGAAATGTCGCCGAGATCGACGTAGGCGAGCTCGGCTGCAAAGTTCCGGTTCACCTGGTAGCCGCCGGCAAGGCCGAACGCCGTGTCGGAGTCGTCGAGGTTCGACGTGGCGTCGACGACCGGCAGGCCGATCAAGTCGAAGATGTCGATCACGTTCTGGTCGAGCTCGCCCTGATTGATGTTCTGGGCGCTTGCCTCGCCGGCGAAGCCGACGAGATACCAGCCCTCGTCCGCCGCACTCGCAGTGCCGGCGAACCCGAGGCTCGCGCACAGCGCCGTCGTCACTGCCCATCTGGAAACATTCATCGTCGGTTCTCCATTGGTTTCCGGACGACCGGAATCAGGTGCCGCAAGCGTAGCGGCCCCCCTGCCCGGCGGGCGTTCGCCCGGTCACACTTTGAGCCGACAATATGTTGAAACGTGAACCAGTTCCGCCTGCCGGGATGATCAGGGTTTGCGGCCGCTGCCCTCGCCCGTGATCAGCCGCGCCCCGCGCTCGAAGACGACGTAGGACCACAGCCACTGGGTCACGACGATGATCCGGTTGCGCAGGCTCACGAGGAAATACACGTGGGCGGCACCCCAGATCCACCAGGCGATCCAGCCGGTGAGACGCAGCTTCCGGTAGGCGATCACCGCCGCCTTACGGCCGATCGTGGCCAGCAGGCCGCGGTCTCGATAGGCGAACGGGGGCGGCGCGGCGTGGTCCCGGGTGCGTGCAATCAGCACGCGCGCGACGTACGCGCCCTGCTGCTTGGCGACCGGTGCGATTCCCGGTTGCGGCGCGCCGTCCGGGTTCTTCGCAAACGCCGTGTCGCCGATGACCCAGATGTCCGCCTGCCCCGGCGCACGCAGGTCCGGCAGGACCGGCACGCGGCCCGCGCGGTCGGCGTCGATCCCGAGCCAGCCGGCCGCAGCGGACGCGCGCACGCCGGCCGCCCAGACGACGGTGCCGGCCGGCATGAATTCCGTGCCGATTCGCACGCCCTCGGCCCTGCAGTCGGTCACGGCCTGTCCGAGCCTCACCTCGACACCGATGCGCGCAAGTGCCTCGGCGGTGTAGTGCGATAGTCGGTCCGGGAAGTTCGCGAGCAGTCGCGGACCGGCCTCGATGAGGATCACGCGTGTGCGCGTGGGATCGATGGCCCGGAAGTCGCGCGCCAGTGCGCGCCGCGCGAGTTCAGCAACCGCGCCCGCAAGCTCGACGCCGGTCGGCCCCCCACCGACGATCGCGATCGTGAGGAGGCGCGCGCATTCGGCAGGATTCGACGTCATCTCCGCGCGCTCGAAGGCGAGCAGGATGCGCCGGCGGATGGCGATGGCGTCGTCGAGCGTCTTGAGGCCGGGCGCGTGCGCCGCCCATTCGTCGTGGCCGAAGTAACCGTGCGTCGCTCCCGTCGCGAGCACGAGCAGGTCGTAGGCAATCGGCCCGGCGTCCAGCATCACGACCCTGCGGCCGGGATCGATTGACGTGACTTCGCCCATGAGCACGTGCACGTTCGCCTGGCGCCGCATCAGGTGGCGGACCGGCCAGGCGATTTCGGCAGGCGAGAGTCCCGCCGTCGCCACCTGATACAGGAGCGGCTGGAACAAGTGATGGTTCTGCCGGTCGATCAGCGTTATGTCGACCGGCTGGTTCCGCAGCCCCTGCGCGACCGCAATGCCGCCGAACCCGGCCCCCACGATGACGATTCGAGGTTTATGTGGGTAACTCATTGGCATTGCACGTGTTTTTGCCTAATATATGCGGGTCGCGCCAGACAGCGTAATCTGGTTCGCAGGTATCGGGGGGTGCAATGCTTCGCGTCGTCGTTCTGAACCCGAAGGGCGGCTCCGGCAAGTCCACGATCGCGACTGGCATCGCCGCCATGTATGCGGCGCGCGGCTACCGCCCGGTTCTGATGGACTTCGACTCCCAAGGCTCCGCCTCGCGCTGGCTCGAAAGACGCTCGCCGCACCAGCCCCCGATCCACGGCATCGCGGCGTACGCCCGCGCCCTCAACGTCACCCGCAGCTTTCACCTGCGCGTGCCGCACGGCACGGACCGCGTGATCGTGGACACGCCGGCCGCCCTGCAGCCGCCGGACTTCAACGAGCACGTGCGCGACGCGGACGCGGTGCTCGTGCCCGTCATGCCCTCCGACGCCGACATTCACGCCTGCTCACGCTGCATCGGCCACCTCCTGATATCAGGCAAGATCAAGCGGCGCGAGAACCGCCTCGCCGTGGTCGCAAACCGGGTCAAGCCGAACACGATCATCTTTCGCACCCTGATGCGGTTCCTCGACCAGATGCAGATTCCGGTCGTGACGACGCTGCGCGACTCGCAGTACTATGTCTACGCCGGCGAGCAGGGTCTCGGCCTGCACGACCTGAATCCCGCGCGCGTGCACCCCGAGTTGCAGCAGTGGGACGCGCTCTGGGCCTGGCTCGAGTCCCGCAAGCCCGTTTCCCAGCCCGCAGTTGCCGTCGGACTCAGCTGAACCGCATCTCCGACATCGCCGCGCTTCTCGCCTGCCCGCTCTGCCGCGCCCCGCTCGGCATCGGCCCGGACTGGATCCGCTGCGAAAGCTGCGACGCACGCTACCCGATCGAAGACGGCGTCCCGCGGCTCGCGATCACCGGCGCGTCGGAATCCTGGGGCGTGCCACAGGCAAGCGAGCAGAGCACGGCCTACCAGTCCGAGTTCGAGGACGTCGCGAGCGCGGCGGATTACAACGAGCAGTTCCGGCGCAAGCCGCTCAAGCTCGGCGTCACGGGCCGTGAGCGCCGGCTGATCCGCCGCTTCCTGAAGCCGCTCGGCCGCTCGAAGGCCATTCTCGAGATCCCCTCCGGCGGCGGCCGGCTGACGCCGGGGTTCGCCGATCTCGCCGACGTCGTCATTGAGGCCGACGTCGCGATCGGCCAGGTTGCGTATGGATTAGCGCACTCGCGGGTGTCCACGCCCAGCGTATGGATGACGGCGTCCGCCTT
>DATMEC010000080.1:0-3822 GCA_035557125.1 Steroidobacteraceae bacterium | reverse complement strand
CCGCCGTAGACGTTCACCCGCGGGTAGCCGAGCGCCGCACGCACGGCGTCGAGGTCGCGCACGGCGATGCTCGTCGTGTAGAACTGCGGCCGGCCGCGGAGCGTCGGCAGGCATTCCTGCGCGAGCGCGCGCAACTGCGCGGGTTCGAGGTCGCCGCTCTCGAGCGCGTCGTCCGGCATCTCGCAGTCGAGGCGGTTGGAGTCGCCCGTGCCGCGCTGGTCCACCATCACGATGTCGCGCTCGCGCCGGATGCCGGCGAAGGCGGAAAGGAGCGGCGCGAAGCCGTGGATCGATCCCTGGCCCGGGCCGCCGGCGACGAGGAAGAGCGGGTCCGGCTTCGCCTTGGTCGAAATCGCGGGGACGACCGCAATGGCGAGTCGGATCTTCGCCCCCGCCGGGTCGTCGGGGTCTTCCGGGACCGGGAGCGTGCCGCAGCGCGCCTCGGTGGAGACGAGGCCGTCGAGGTCGGCGATGCGGCAGGGCTCGAGCGGAATCAGCGATTTTGCCTCCAGCGACTGTGGACTGAGCAGAGCGCCGAGGACGAACGCGGCCATCAGCTCGGCGCGGGAATGGTTGCGGTCACTCATGGGGGTTCTCCGGATCCTGTGCCATCGCACGCTGCATGACGGCAAGGCGCTCCGCGCGCCGGCGCTCGCGGCGACCCCACCACAGCAGGACCACCGCCACGGATCCCGTCGCGGCGATCAGTGAAAACAGCATTGTCGGCAGGCGGTCTGCGCCTTCGTCACGATATTCCAGCGCCATGGCTCCGGCGACGACGATGATATCGGCGATGAGTATCTTCCAGCCAAAGCGGATGTAACGCAGCCGCGCCTGGCTTCGCCGAATGGCATACGCCAGGAACTCGGAGGCGGATTCGCGATCGGCAGCGAGCATGCCGCGCCAGTTGATGACGGTGAATCCGAGCACGACGATCGTGAGCACCCAGATGCCGATGGCGGCAAAACCCACGGGAGCCGTACCGATCGCAAGCCACATCCATATGGCGAATGCGAGCAGCCCGACGCCGACCAGCCAGTCGAACGCGATCCACGCGTAGAGAGCCCGCCGTTCGCGCCGCGCCATGCGCGCCAGGTCGGCCGTCGCGGCCTGCGGATCGTCGCGCCAGGCGCTTGCCCAGCGTTCCAGGTCGGGGTCGCTCATGTCGTTTCTCCGAGCGTCGCCTTGAGCAAGGCCTTGCCGCGGTGCAGCCTGACGCCCACGTTGCCGGCGCTGAGGCCGAGCACGGCGGCGATGTCGTCGTTCGCGAGGCCTTCGAAAGCGAGCACCATGACCTGCCGCAGCGCGAGCGGCAGTTCGCGCACGGCCCGCTGCAGGCGAGCGGCCGTCTGCATGCGAGCCGCGAGCTCGTCCGGCCGCGGCAGCGTGTCCGCAATGTCGCCGGCGGCGTCGAGGCCATCGGCCGCGGGCGGCCGCGCGGCGATGTGCGATAGGGCGCGGTTGGTGGCGATGCGCATGACGAATGTTTTCTCCGAGGCCTCGTGCCGGAATGAAGGCAGGGCCCGCCACAAGGCGAAGGCGATGTCCTGCAGGAGCTCCTCCCGGAGGGCCGGCCGCGATTCGTAGCTCGCGGCGAGCCTGCCGAGTGCGGGCGCATGGGCCAGCAGGACCCGTTCCAGTTCCGCCCCCCGATTCGCGTCCCTCATGCCCTCAATAGTCTCCCGGCCGGGGCATTCATTACAGTCGAAGGGGACGCGCACTTTCACGAATATGAAGGTGCGCGTCCCCTTCGATATCATGGCGTCCCCTGAAAGGACGGGTATGGAGAATATCGACGTCATCGTGATCGGCGGCGGCCACGCCGGCACCGAGGCGGCCCTTGCGGCGGCCCGGGCGGGCGCGCGCACGCTGCTGGTGACGCAGAGCCTCGCCACCGTCGGGCAGATGAGCTGCAACCCGGCGATTGGCGGCATTGGTAAGGGCCACCTCGTCCGCGAGATCGACGCCATGGGCGGCGCGATGGCGATTGCCGCCGACCGCGCCGGTATCCAGTTCCGCACGCTGAACGCGAGCAAGGGCCCGGCCGTGCGCGCGACCCGCGCGCAGGCCGACCGCAAGCTTTACAGGAACGCGATCCGCGCTCTGCTCGGGACGCAGCCCAACCTGACCTTGCATGAAGCCGAGGTTGCCGACCTCGTGGTGAATGGCGGACGCGCGGAAGGCGTCGTCACGATGGACGGCACGACCATCGCCGCGCGGGCCGTCGTGCTGACGGTCGGCACCTTCCTCGGCGGTCGCATCCACGTCGGCCTAGAGAGTGCCGAGGGCGGTCGCATCGGAGATGCGCCCTCGAACGCGCTCGCCGCGCGCCTGCGCGAGCTGCCGTTCGCGGTCGGGCGCCTCAAGACCGGCACGCCGCCGCGCCTCGACGGCCGCACGCTCGACTACGCCGCCATGCGCCCGCAGCCGGGCGACGAGCCGCGGCCCGTGTTCTCATTCCTCGGCCGCCGCGAGGACCACCCGGCGCAGCTGCAGTGCCACATCACGGCGACGAACGCGCGCACGCACGACATCATCCGCGCCGCGGCCGACCGCTCGCCGATGTTCACCGGCCTCATCGGGGGCGTCGGCCCGCGCTACTGTCCGTCGGTCGAGGACAAGGTCGTGCGCTTCGCGGCCAAGACGTCGCACCAGATCTTCGTCGAGCCGGAAGGGCTCGATACGCACGTCGTCTATCCGAACGGCATCTCGACCAGCCTGCCCGCCGAGGTGCAGCTCGAGTTCGTGCGCAGCATCGCAGGTTTCGAGCGCGCCGAGATGACGCGCCCCGGATACGCGATCGAGTACGACTACTTCTGCCCACGGGGCCTTCGCGACTCGCTCGAGACGAAGCCGCTCGCCGCGCTCTTTTTCGCCGGCCAGATCAACGGCACGACCGGCTACGAGGAAGCCGCGGCGCAGGGACTGCTCGCCGGCCTCAACGCGGCGCTGCTCGTGTCCGGGCGCTCGCCCTGGTCCCCGCGCCGCGACGAGGCCTACCTCGGCGTGATGGTGGACGACCTCATCACCCGCGGCGCGATGGAGCCTTACCGGATGTTCACCAGCCGCGCCGAGCACCGGCTGTTGCTGCGCGAGGACAATGCCGACGAGCGCCTGACGCAGGTCGCGCGGACGTTCGGCCTCGTCGACGACGCTCGCTTCGCGTTCTTCTCGGCGAAGCGCGAGGCGATCGCGGCCGGTGCCGTGCCGAGCGGCGCGGATGCACGGCTCGCGGAACAGGTGAGACAGGGATTGGAAGCGCGCGAGAAGTACGCGGGTTACATCGAGCGCCAGCAGGCCGAAGTCGAGCGCCAGCGCAGGAACGAAGAGACACGCCTTCCGGCGGAAATCGACTACACGCAGATCGCGGGACTTTCGAACGAGGCGCGCCAGCGCCTCGTGGAGTCGCGACCAGGCACGATCGGCCAGGCCTCGCGCCTGCCGGGCATCACCGCGGCGACGATCTCGATCCTGCTCGTTCACCTCAAGAAGCGCGCTCGCGCCGCTTGAGCGGCTGGGATCACCCTAGCGGGTGGCCTCCAGCCGGTTGCCTTCGACGCCGAGGTCCCGCCAGGGCTCGAACGACGCGTCGTTCGTCAGCACGTAGCTGCCGTCGTCGAGCCGCCAGGCGTTGTCGTAGTGGCCCGAGAGCTCCACCCGGCCGCCCGCCGCGTCCGGATCGTCGTAGGTCTCGACGCCGCGGATCACTTCCCCGAACTCCCGCACGCGCCGGTCGGCGCTTTCCTGCGTGGCGTTCCAGGCCTCCTCGCGGATGCGCGCGATCTCCGCATTCGACCGCGTGATCGCCTCCGAACGCTTGCG
>DATMEC010000079.1:0-6342 GCA_035557125.1 Steroidobacteraceae bacterium | reverse complement strand
TTCCAGGACATCGACGTGCGCCCGGTGCTGCAGCTCCTGGCCGACACCAGCGGGCAGAACATCGTGGTGTCCGACTCGGTCAAGGGCCGCGTGACGCTGCGCCTGCAGAACGTCCCCTGGGACCAGGCGCTCGACATCGTCCTGAAGACCAAGGGTCTCGACATGCGCCGCAAGGGCAACGTGATCCTGGTGGCGCCGCAAGCCGAGCTGGCGGCCCAGGAGAGGGCCGAGCTCGAGGCGCAGAAGGACGTCCAGGAGCTGGCGCCCCTGCGCACCGAGTTCCTCACGGTCAATTACGCGAAGGCGTCCGAGATCGCGCGGCTCGTCAAGTCGACGGGCGGCGGCTCGCTGCTCTCCGAGCGCGGCAACGTCACGGTCGACGAGCGCACCAACACGCTCCTCGTCCAGGACACGGCGGAGAACCTCACGGCAGTCCGCTCGATGGTCGCGACGCTCGACATCCCGGTCCGCCAGGTGCTCATCGAGACGCGCATCGTGATCGTCGCCGACGACTTCAGCCGCGACCTCGGCGTGCGCGCCGGGTTCACGCGCGTTTCCGACGACATCAAGGACCTGATGGCGGTCAGCGGCAGCGCGCAGGCGACGGACTCGATCATGGGCTCGGCCCTCGACAACCTCGCGGACAGCGGCCAGCCGTTCCCGGTCGACGTGCCGTTCGGCCCGGCGTTCGAGCGCTACAACGTGAACATGCCGGTCGCGAACCCCGCGGGCCGCATCGCGCTGTCGATCCTCGACTTCGACGACTTCCTGATCGACCTCGAGCTGTCGGCCGCCCAGAACGAGGGCCGCGGCGAGATCAAGTCGACCCCGCGCGTGATCACGGCCAACCAGCGCGAGGCGATCATCGAGCAGGGTGTCGAGATCCCGTACCAGGAGTCGGCCTCTTCGGGCGCGACGACGACCCAGTTCAAGAAGGCGGTGCTGTCGCTCAAGGTGACGCCGCAGATCACGCCGGACGACCGCGTGATCCTCGACCTGGTCGTCACCAAGGACAGCGTCGGCCAGCTGGTGCCGAGCGCGACCGGCGGCTTCGTGCCCTCGATCGACACGCGCAACATCCAGACCCAGGTGCTCGTGAAGGACGGCCAGACGGTCGTGCTGGGCGGCATCATGGAGACGGAGCGGCGCGACTCGGTCAAGAAGGTCCCGGGCCTCGGCGACGTGCCGGTGGTCGGCAACCTGTTCAAGACCAAGCAGAAGATCAACAACCGCGACGAGTTGCTGATCTTCGTGACGCCGAAGATCCTGCGCGAGGGTTCCACGATCGAGTGATCGCGACAGGGCCCAGCCCATCCCAACGGCCGCCTCCGGGCGGCCGTTTTCTTTTGGGGTGGTGGGAGGGGACAGTCCCCTTTGGCGAAATGTCGATGGGCACGGTAATGTCGCGGTGCCAAAGGGGACTGTCCCCGCCGGCAGCACATGAAACGCAGCGTGTTCCTCATTGGCCCGATGGGCTCCGGCAAGACCGCGGTCGGCCGTGCCCTGGCCCGGCGGCTCGGGATGCCGTTCGCCGACAGCGATGCCGAGGTCGAGTCGCGCACGGGCGTCGACATCGCCTACATTTTCGAGCGCGAAGGCGAGGAGGGTTTCCGCATCCGCGAGCGTGAAGTGATCGACACGCTGACCGCGACCGCGGGCATCGTCCTCGCGACCGGCGGCGGGGCGGTGCTCCTGCCCGAGAACCGCGAGCGGCTCGCCGCGCGCGGCACGGTCGTCTTCCTGGACACCACGATCGAGCAGCAGCTCGAGCGCACGCGCAAGAGCCGCAATCGGCCGCTCCTCGCCGGTGGCGACCGGCGCGCCAGGCTCGAGGAGCTCGCGCTCCTGCGCAGCCCGCTCTACCGCTCGATCGCCGCCATCACCATTCACACCGATGGCCGCCCGCCGGCTGCGGTCGCGGGCGAGATCGCGCGCGCGCTGGGGGATGCCTGACATGGAGCGCCTCGAGGTCAAGCTCGGCAGGCGCGCCTATCCGATCCTGGTCGGGCCGGGCCTGCTCGGCTCGCGGGAACTGTTCGCGCGGCATGCGGGCGCGGCGAAGATCCTCGTCGTGACCGACGAAGCCGTGGGGCCGCTGTGGCTGCCACGGCTCGAGGAGGGCCTCTCGGGACGCGACTACTCGGTCTGCGTCCTGCCCGGCGGGGAGCAGCAGAAGACGCTCGGCAACGTCGCGACGCTCATCGACGCGCTGGTCGGCGCCCGCATCAACCGCGACGGCGCGGTGCTCGCCCTCGGCGGCGGCGTGATCGGGGACATCGCGGGCTTTGCCGCAGCGTCCTACCAGCGCGGCATCGCGATCGTGCAGTTGCCGACGACGCTGCTCGCCCAGGTGGATTCCGCAGTCGGCGGCAAGACGGGCGTCAACCATCCGGGCGGCAAGAACCTGATCGGCGCCTTCCACCAGCCGGCCGCGGTGATCACCGACACCGACACGCTGTCGACTCTGCCGGAGCGGGAGCTGCGCGCCGGGTTCGCGGAAATCGTCAAGGCGGCCCTCGTCGCGGACGGGGCGTTCTTCGGCTGGCTGGAGGCGAACTACGCGCGTGTGCTCGCGCGCGACAGCGCGGCGCTCGCCGAGGCGATCCGCCGCGCCTGCGAGATCAAGGCGGCTATCGTTGCCGCGGACGAGCGCGAGCAGGGGGCGCGGGCGCTCCTGAACCTCGGCCACACGTTCGGCCATGCGATCGAGGCGGGCACGGGCTATGGCGATGTCCTGCACGGCGAGGCGGTCGCAGCCGGGATCGTGCTCGCAGCCGAGCTGTCCGCGCGCACCGGCCGCATCCCGGGCAGCGAAGCCGGGCGAGTCCGGACGCTCCTGTCCGCAGCGGGCCTTCCGGTCGACCCGCCGCGGCTCGGCCGTGCGCGCATGCTCGAACTGATGGCCATGGACAAGAAGGTGAAGGGCGGCGAGGTCCGCCTCGTGCTGCTCGACGGCATCGGCCGCGCGTCCGTCTGTGCGGACTACCCGCGCGAGGCGCTCGAAGCACTGCTCGAGGAGCGGGTGGGCGCATGAGGCGCGGGCGCGACCTCGACGCAGGCCTCGCGCCGTGGGCGGCGCTCGAGCGAAGTTCGCGCGGCCGCCGGCACCCGGAACCCCCGGCGGACTACCGCGGCGAATTCCAGCGCGACCGCGACCGCATCATCCACTCGAATGCCTTCCGCCGCCTCGTCTACAAGACGCAGGTCTTCATCAACCATGAAGGCGACATGTACCGCACGCGGCTCACTCACTCGATCGAGGTCGCGCAGATCGGCCGGTCGGTCGCCGTCGCGCTCTCGCTCTCCGAGCCGTTGACCGAGGCCATCTGCCTCGCGCACGACCTCGGCCACACGCCCTTCGGGCACGCCGGCCAGGACGTGCTCAACGACTGCATGCGCGAGTACGGCGGCTTCGAGCACAACCTGCAGTCGCTGCGCGTCGTCGACGAGCTCGAGGAACGCTACGCCGGGTTCAACGGTCTCAACCTCACGTTCGAGACGCGCGAGGGGATCCTGAAGCACTGCTCGCTCGCGAACGCGCGCATGCTCGGCGAGCTCGGCCAGCGCTTCATCGAGCGCCGCCAGCCGGGCCTCGAGGCGCAGATCGCAGACCTCGCCGACGCCATCGCCTACAACAACCACGACGTCGACGACGGCCTGCGCTCCGGCCTCGTGACGCTCGAGGAGCTGCGCGGCGTCGCACTGTTCGCGCGCCAGCACGACGCCGTGCTCGCGAGCCACGGCGAGCTGCCGGGCCGCCGCCTCGTCCACGAGGTGATCCGGCGCATGATCCACGAGGTCGTGAGCGACCTGATCGAGGAGTCCGCGCGGCGGCTCGCCGCGGCGCAGCCCGCCGGCATCGAGGAGGTGCGGGCCCATCCGGGGCCCTTGATCGGTTTTTCCGAGGCGCGCGACCGCGAGCACCGCGAGATGAAGAAGTTCCTGCGCAGCCGGCTCTACCGGCACGAGAAGATGCAGGCGGCGCGCGTCGGCGCGGGCCAGGTGCTCGAGGAGCTCTTCGAGGGCTTCATGGGCGACGTCGCCCGCATGCCTCCCGAGCACCGGGACGCGGCGCTCGCGCTGGAGGCGCATTCGGGCCGTGCCGGACGCGCGCGCGCGGTCGCCGACTACATCGCCGGCATGACGGATCGCTACGCCTTCCAGGAACACGCGAGGCTGCTAGCATGACGGTCCGCCGGAGGACCGCATGACCCGAGCCGCGATACCCGCGCGCGAGCGCCTGATCTTCGCCATGGACGTGCCGACCGTCGACGCGGCGCGCGAGCTCTCGGCCCGGCTCGGCGACTCCGTGTCGTTCTACAAGCTCGGTCTCGAGTTGTTCATGTCGGGGGACGCCTTCCCGCTGCTCGAAGCCCTGGCGGGGCGCGGCAAGAAGGTCTTCCTCGACCTCAAGCTTTTCGACGTGCCGGCGACCGTCGCCGGCGCAGTGCGGAACCTGAAGGGCCGCGGCGTGACCTTTGCGACCGTGCACGGCAACCAGGCCATCATGGAAGCCGCGGCCACTGCCGCGGACGGCTTCGGCATCCTCGCCGTCACCGTGCTGACGAGCCTCGACCGCGGCGACCTCGACGACCTCGGCTTTCAGTGCGACGTGGAGGAGCTCGTGCTCTCCCGCGCCCGCCGCGCGCTCGCCGCGGGCTGCGCGGGCGTCGTGTCCTCGGGGCTCGAGGCGAAGGTGCTGCGCGCCGGCGTGGATGACCGGCTGATCGTGGTGACGCCGGGCATCCGGCCGGTCGAGAATCGCCCGGTGGACGACCAGAAGCGGGTGGTCAGCGTCGCCGACGCCTTTGCGAACGGCGCCGACTACGTCGTCGTCGGCCGGCCGATTCGCGACGCCGCCGATCCGCGCGCGGCGGCGGAGTCGATCCAGGACACGATCGCCGGCCTGTTCCCGGGACGATGAGTCCCATGCAGAACGACCGCCTGCTGCGCGCGCTCGCGCGCGAGCCGGTGGACCGCACGCCCGTGTGGATCATGCGGCAGGCGGGACGCTACCTGCCCGAGTACCGCGCGACGCGTACCAGGGCGGGAAGCTTCCTGGCCCTGGCGACGAACCCGGAGCTCGCTTGCGAGGTCACGCTGCAACCGCTCGCGCGCTTTCCGCTCGATGCCGCGATCCTCTTCTCCGACATCCTGATGATCCCGAGGGCAATGGGCGTCGGGCTTGCGTTCGAGGAAGGCGAGGGGCCGCGAATCGAGCGCCCGGTGCGCAGCGCCGCCGACGTGGACGCGCTGCCCCTGCCCGACGTCGCGGCCGAGCTGCGGTTCGTCTTCGACGCCGTCTCGCTGATCCGCCGCGAGCTCGACGGGCGCGTGCCGCTCATCGGCTTCGCCGGCTCGCCCTGGACCGTCGCGACCTACATGATCGAGGGCGGCGGCAGCCGCGAGTTCGCGCGGGCGAAAGCGCTCATCGACGGCGATCCGAAGGCGCTGCACCGCCTGCTCGGGAAGCTCGCGCGCACGACGACCGACTACCTGAATGCGCAGGTCGCCGCGGGCGCCGATGTACTCATGGTCTTCGATACCTGGGGCGGGGCGCTGCCGACACCGGCGTACCTCGAGTTCTCGCTCGCGTACATGGAAAGTATCGTTGCCGGCCTCGTCCGCGAGCGCGACGGCCGCCGCGTCCCGGTGATCCTGTTCACGAAGGGCGGCGGCGCCTGGCTCGAGCGCATGGCAGCGACCGGGGCGGACGCCCTCGGCATCGACTGGACGACGGAGCTGTCCGCGGCGCGCGCGGCGACGTCGGACCGTGTCGCGTTGCAGGGCAATCTCGACCCGAAGCTGCTGCTGTCGCCGCCCGCCGAAATCCGTGCAGGCGTCGCGCGCGTGCTCGAGAGTTACGGCCGCGGACACGGGCACGTCTTCAACCTCGGCCACGGCGTCACGCCGGACGTCGACCCGGAGCACGTGGCGGCGATGGTGGCGGCGGTGCAGGAGTTGTCGCCGCAGTACCACGTCTAGCGAGGAGGGTGCAGTTCGTCCCGCAGCGTGCGGCGCAGGATCTTGCCGACGTTGGTCTTTGGCAGCTCGGTCCGGAAGTAAACGTGCTTCGGGACCTTGTAGGGCGTCAGCTCGCGCTTGCACCAGGCGACGACGTCGTCGGCGGTGAGCGCCGCGTCCTTCTTCACGACGAACAGCGCCACGACCTCGCCCGACCTGTCGTCCGGCTGGGCGACTGCCGCCACCTCCAGCACGCCCGGCATCTGCGCGACCACGCCCTCGACCTCGTTCGGGTACACGTTGAAGCCCGACACCAGGATCATGTCCTTCTTGCGGTCCTCGATGTACGTGCGGCCGCGCTCGTCCATGCGGCCGACG
>DATMEC010000078.1:0-2377 GCA_035557125.1 Steroidobacteraceae bacterium | reverse complement strand
GTGCAGGGTGATGCTGTCCGCGCCCCACTGTTCCGCGACGAGCGCGGCGTGCAGCGGGTCCGGCGAGCGGCCGCCGCGCGCCTGCCGGAGCGTCGCCACGTGGTCGATGTTGACGCCCAGCAGCAGTGTCTTTCCGGTCATCCGTCACGCCCTCGCCGGCGCATCGCCAGCATCACTTCGCGGCTCGCGAGCCCCCGCCCTTCCAGGCAATGCGCAATCGCGGCGCCGAAGATGCCGCGAGCGGCGCGCTGCGCTTCCGGGGCGCCGAGCTCGCCCCGCGCGACCGCGAGCACCGCCCGCCCGGCGTGGATGTCCGGCTGAGGATCCCCTTCCCGTACCGCGAGCACGCCGCGGCCGGCCTCGAAATGATAGTACCGATCGGCTTCGAGCGGCCGGCGGCTGCCGGCCTCCCGGCCGAGGTCAAGCCCGTAGCCGAGTTCCTCGAGCAGGACGCGCTCGAAGGCGCGCAGTGCCGGTTGTTCGTCTGTGCCGGCGAGGGTGCAGAGTGCCTCGCCATAAGCGTCATAGAGCGTCTCGTGCCGGTCTTCCTTTGGCAACAGCTTGAGCAAGAGCTCGTTGAGGTAGAACGCCGAGATCAGGCGGCCCGGCGGGAGCGGCGGCCCACTGCCTGCCGCTTCCGTCGCCGTCAGCGTTCCCCCGTCGGCGCCGCCCGACCAGGACACCAGGAGCGGAACGAATGGCCGCAGCAGCGCGCGATGCGGCGACTTCGGGCGCCTCGCGCCGTGCGCGAACAGCGTTACCCGTCCGTGGCCGCGCGTCAGCAGGTCGACGATCCGGCTGGTGTCGCTCCAGGGACGATGGTGCAGCAGCCACGCCGGCTCGAGAAGCTTGCGCCGCTCCCCGGTCATGAGGGCTCGTGGCCGAGCCGTTGCAGCATGCGGTCGTCGTCGCTCCAGCCCGCGCGCACCTTGACCCAGGTGTTGAGATGCACGCGGCGCCCGAACAGCTCGTTGAGCGCGAGCCGCGTGGCGCTGCCGATGGCCTTGAGGCGCGCGCCCTTCGTGCCGATCACGATCTTGCGCTGCCCTTCGCGCTCGACCCAGATGATCGCGTCGATCTCGGTGCGCCCGTCCGCGGTCGGCTCGAAGCGCTCGACCTCGACCGCGATGCCGTAGGGCAGTTCGTCGGACAGGGCGAGCATGAGCTGTTCGCGCAGCGCTTCCGCCGCCTGGAATCGTTCGCCGCGTTCGTGTGCCGCGGGAGCCTCGTCCGCCGGCCCCTCCGGCAGGTGCACGGCAACCGCCTTCAGCAGCGCGTCGAGGTTCTCGCCGCGCGAGGCCGAAACCGGGACCATGGCCGGGAAGTCGTGCCGGCCGGCCGCCCGCTCGAGGAACGGCAGCAGCGCCGCGCGCGGTTTCATGCGGTCCATCTTGTTGACCGCGAGCACGATCGGCAGGCGGGTGCGCGCCAGTCGCCCGAGTGCCGTGTCGTCGCCCGACGTCCAGCGCGGGGCGGCGACGACGAGGATGGCCGCATCGGCGCCGCCGAGCGCCGCGTCGCCTTCGCGGTTCATGA
Source organism: Steroidobacteraceae bacterium (assembly GCA_035557125.1). Lineage (GTDB taxonomy): Bacteria > Pseudomonadota > Gammaproteobacteria > Steroidobacterales > Steroidobacteraceae > SCUD01. Next base: position 841 of record DATMEC010000078.1, on the reverse strand, counting down.
ATTGCGCGAGCCGGCTGCCCGAGGCGGCGCCCGTGCCCGGCGTGTCGGTCACGATCATGCGAAAACCGGGCCCCGCGACCAGGCCCTCGACGCGATGGCGCGTCGTCTGCGGCTTCGGCGTGACGATGCTGAGCTTGCGTCCCGCGAGCGCGTTCAGCAGCGTCGACTTGCCGACGTTCGGGCGGCCGGCCAGCACGACCGTGCCCCAGCGGTGGTTGTTGTCCGGGCTCACCCCGGGGATTTTAGCGCCGGATCGCCCAGGATTCGCTGTGCAGCTTCCTGTTCCGCGCGCCGCCGGCTGCTGCCGTCGGCCTCCGCCGCAAGCGCGAGTCCCGGAACCTCGCAACGCACGCGAAAGCGCTGGTCATGGGGCTCGCCGGAAACCTCGAGCACGGTGTATGTCGGCGGGGCCTGGCCGCGCCCCTGGAGCCATTCCTGCAGGCGGGTCTTTGGATCCTTGAGCTCGGCGGCCGAGGGCAATTCCGCCAGGAGGCGGTGGAACAGCCGTTCCGCGGCCCGCCGGGCCGCGCCGAGGCCCTGGTCGAGGTAGACGGCGCCGAAGATCGCCTCGAGCCCGTCCGCGAGGATCGTCGCGCGGCGCTGGCCGCCCGACTTCATCTCTCCATCGCCGAGCCTGAGCAGGTCGCCGAGCCCGAGCTGTCCCGCGAGGGACGCGAGCGTCTCGCCGCTCACGAGGCTCGCGCGATACCGTGACAGTTCGCCTTCGCTGGCCTCCGGGTAGCGCCGGAACAGCATTTCCGCAACGATGAATGAAAGGACCGCGTCGCCCAGGTACTCGAGCCGCTCGTTGTTCGCACCGCCGTGGCTGCGGTGCGTCAGC
>DATMEC010000077.1:0-3618 GCA_035557125.1 Steroidobacteraceae bacterium | reverse complement strand
AGCACGAACGGCGGCACCGGAGCGGGCGAGTTTATCGTGAGGACCTCGGTTTTCGACCCATTCTTGAACTTGATCGTCCCACCTTTTTTCACTCGACGAACCGTCTTCGTCTGACCGAGCTCGACTGCGACCTCGATCGTCAGGTACAGCAGGCTGGAATCTTCTGGATCGCCTGGCGTTGGCATGTTCGTCTCCCTCGTAGTCAGATAATCGTTCGGATGTCGTTCAACTCCGGCGCCGACTTCAGGAAGACTTCGGGATAGCCGAGTTCCCGCGCGCGCCGCACGTGGAATGCGGCACGCTCCTCGTCACCAAGCCCGAGCTCGGCCAGTCCCACGTAGTAGTGCACGTCACCGTCGTTGTCCCCGTCGGCCAGGGCGTTCTCGATGCACTGTCGGGCCCGGTCCCCGTGCCGGAGCCGGCTTGAATAATACGCCGTCTGGGCTTGATTGATGGCGAGCTTCGGGTTGACTGCGAGTTCCGCTTCCGCGAGCTCCAGGGCACGGGCATAGGCCCGCTCGGCCTTTGCAGGCTGGCCGCCGAAGAGCAGCGCGTCGGCCAGGTTGCCCCAGGGCCGGTGGTCCGAGGGAGTGAGTTCAGTCGCCTTGCGAAACATCTCCGCTGCCTGGCCGAACTGGCCGTGGTAGTAGAACCCCATCCCGGTGTTGGAATAACCGGAACGCGTCGGTTCGATGGCGAGCGAACGCGAAAATGCCTCGGCCGCTTGCTCAAAGCTGCCGGCGTACAGGTACGCCACGCCCAGGTTATTGAACGCCGACGGGTTGTCAGGCTCGAGCACGGTCGCGCGTTGCCAGGGTGCGATTGCGTCGAGGGCGCGTCCCTGCCGGAACAGGAAGCTGCCGTACTCCACGTGCGACGCGGCGTAACGCGGCTGCATCGCGATTGCACGCTCGAACGTGCGCTCGGCCTCGACGGGCTTGCCGCCGTCGGCGAGGGCTGCGGCCAGCCCGATCAGCGCGTCGGGCGACTCGGGCACGACGGCAAGCGCCCGGCGATAGGCCGCTTCGGACTCCGCCGCGTTGCCGGTCACGAGCTGAAGGCTGCCAACCGCCTCGTGCACCTCGAAAGCCGAGTCGTCGAGCGCCCGCGCACGTGCGCAGGCCTTTTCCGCTGCGGCAACGTGGGCGGGCACGCGCTCCAGCAGGAAGCGCTCGACACGCGTCTGGCAGAGCCCGGCCTGTGCCCGGGCGAAGTCCGCTTCTTCCGCGAGCGATCGCTGAAAAAGCTGTTCTGCAGCGTCGAGCGTACGCGCGGTCTTGGGCTTGCGAAGGTACGAGAGCCCTTGAAGGTATAAGTCATACGCAGCGATGTCGTCGATTGTCTGCGGTGCGGGCGCAGCCTCGGCGTCGATGCTGAGGATCCGCTCGAGGGCAGCGAGCACTTGCGTGCCGATCTTGTCCTCGATCGCAAGAAAATCGCCGGTTGACTCGTAGGAATGCGACCACTCGTTGGCACCGGTCGTGCGGTCGACGAGCGAAGCATTGACGCGCACGAGGTCGCCCTGGCGCCGTACGCTGCCTTCGACGACGTAGTTCACGCCCAGCGCGTCAGCAATGCCACGGACATCGACATCCTTGCCCTTGTAGGCGAACGCGGACCGGCGCGGGGCGACGCGCAGTCCCGGTATGCGGCTGAGGCGGTGGATCAGCTCCTCGGCCAGGCCGTCGCCCAGGTAGTCGCTTGCGGGATCACCGGTCATGTTGATGAACGGCAGCACTGCGATCGAACCCGGCGGAGCGCTGGATTCGGGCTGCACGACCTCGCCGAGCGTCCGGCCGGTCGTCGGCACCGGGATGTCGCGCCAGAAGAGTCCGATTGCGGCGACGAGCGCGAACGCCGTCACGACCGCGGCTACGCGCACGGCGTGACGCGTAGCGTATCGCGAAAAAGTGGCACCGAGGCGCCCGCCGATGCTTTCTGGCAGGCGCAGGACCTCGAAAACCCTGACCGGCTCCGCAACGTTCTTGACCCGGCGCGTGCCGGCATCGACGTAGCGCGCCGGGATCTTGAGGTGCACATGGTCGTAAACCGTGCCAGAAATCAGCACGCCGCCCGGCTTTGCGAGTGCCTGCAGCCGCGCGGCGACGTTGACCGCGTCGCCGGCCACGCCGTCCTTGCCCTCGATGACGTCGCCGAGGTTGACGCCGATGCGCAGGCGCATCTGCTTGCCTGGCGCAATCCCGGTGTTCTCGCTGGTGACGGCGTCCTGGACAGCCCGCGCGCACTCGACCGCGTGCACGGCGCTCGTGAACTCGGCCATCAGGCTGTCGCCGACGCTGCCGAAGACGCGGCCGTCGAACTCGCGGACGAGATTGTCGAAGAGCGCGCGCCGGATTGCGAGCGCAGCGAGCGTGCCGGCCTCGTCGGCGCCCATCAGTCGGCTGTAGTCGACGACGTCGGCCGCCAGGATGGCGGCTATCTTGCGGCTGTCGCGGACCATGGGCGCCTCGCTGACCGGCGGGCAGTATAGCGCCGCCGCGGGGGGCGGCCGGCGGCTCAGGCGAGGCTGCGCTCGACTTTCATGACGTCAGGCATGCCGCGGATGGCGCGGATCAGCCGCGCGAGGTGGGCGCGGTCGCGGACCTGGACCTCGAACAGGATGGTCGAGTGGTCGCCCTGCGACGAGTCCACGTTGACGTGGCTGATGTTGCTCTGCTCGGCGGCGATGCGGGTCGCGATCTCGGCGAGTATGCCCATGCGGTTCGTCACGTCGACCAGCAGGCCGGCGCTGAACAGGTGCTGCGGCGGATGGTCCTTCTGCCAGACCGCGGGAATCCACTTGTCTTCCTGCTTGCCGAATGCCGCGACGTTCGCGCAGTTGTCGCGGTGGACAACGACGCCGCGGCCGCTCGAGAGGTAGGCGACGATCGCGTCGTAGGGTATCGGGAAGCAGCAGCGCGCGTAGCTGACGACGAGGCCTTCGGTGCCCGCGATGGTGAGCGGCTGCGAAACCACGGCATCCGGGCGGGTGTCGTCGTCCGGCAGTACGCGGCGCGCGACGAGGCGGGCGAGGCGCTCGCCGAGCCCGATCTTCTCGAGCAGCTCCTGGCCATCCTTCAACGCGAGCGAGTGCGCGACCTGGTCGAGACGGCCGGCGGGCAGCTTCTTGAGCGTCAGCTCGAACTCCTCGAGCGCCTGGTTCAGCATGCGCCCGCCAAGCTCGGCGGCCTCGCCGCGCTTCAGGTTCTTGAGGTACTGGCGGATTGCGGAGCGCGCCTTCGCCGTCACCACGAAACTCGCCCAGGCGGGATTCGGCTGCGCGCCCTTGGCGGTGATCACCTCCACCGTCTGGCCATTGCGCAACACGGTGCGCAGCGGCACGAGGCGGCGATCGACCTTGGCGGCGACGCAGCGCTGGCCGACGCCGGTGTGCACCGCGTAGGCAAAGTCCACGCAGCTCGCTCCGCGCGGCAGGCGCATGATGTCGCCCTTCGGCGTGAACACGTAGACCTTGTCGGGGAACAGGTCGACCTTGACGCTCTCGACGAGCTCCTCGGCCGAGCCCTCATGCAGGTCCATGACGTTCTGCAGCCACTCGCGAGCGCGCGCCTGCTGCGACTCGCCTTCCTTCTCCCCGGACTTGTACTGCCAGTGCGC
>DATMEC010000076.1:0-10907 GCA_035557125.1 Steroidobacteraceae bacterium | reverse complement strand
GCCTCGTCGGCGTGGAAGCTGTAGGCGTCCTTCATCACGAACTCGCGCGCGCGCATCACGCCGAAGCGCGGGCGGATCTCGTCGCGGAACTTGGTCTGGATCTGGTAGAAGTTGACCGGCAGCTGGCGGTAGCTCTTGAGCTCGCGGCGCGCGATGTCGGTGACGACCTCCTCGTGGGTGGGCCCGAGCACCATGTCGCGGTCGTGGCGGTCCTTGAACCGCAGCAGCTCCGGCCCGAACTGGTCCCAGCGCCCGGACTCGACCCAGAGCTCCGCCGGCTGCGCGACCGGCATCGAGATCTCGAGGGCGCCCGCCCGGTTCATCTCCTCGCGGATCACGCGCTCGACCTTGCGCAGCACGCGCAGGCCCAAGGGCAGCCAGGAGTAGAGGCCGCCCGCAAGGCGCCGGATGAGGCCGGCGCGCAGCATCAGCCGGTGGCTCACGATCTCGGCGTCGGCCGGGACTTCCTTGAGGCTCTGGATCGGATACTCGGACAGGCGCATCAGGATCCTCTGGTTTGCCCGGGAATGAGGCGCGTGTCGCCGGTCCCAAAGCGCGGTATCTTAGGCGCTGCCTACCGGCCTTGCCACGATATCCGCATGAAAGTCGACCTTAACGAAGTACGCATGCGCCGCGGCATCTTCCTGCTGCCGAACCTGCTGACCACGTGCTGCCTGTTCGGTGGTTTCTACGCGATCGTCGCCTCCATCGACGGCAATTTCGGGCGAGCCTCGATCGCGGTGTTCGTGGCCATGATCTTTGACGGCCTCGACGGGCGCGTGGCGCGCCTGATGGGCACGGAGACCGCCTTCGGCAAGGAATTCGACAGCCTCGCGGACATGGTCGCATTCGGCCTCGCCCCGGCGGTCGTCTGCTACCAGTGGGGCGTCGAGCGTATCGCGGAGTACGGAGACGCCTGGTGGCGCTTCGGGTGGATCGCGGCGTTCTTTTACGCGGCCGCGGTTGCGTTGCGCCTCGCACGCTTCAACGCGCGCTCGGCAACCCAGGACAAACGCTATTTCGAGGGGCTGCCGAGCCCGTCGGGGGCCGCGATCGTGGCTGCCTTCGTCGCGCTCGCGCACGAGTATGACGTCACCGGTCTTCCGGGCCTGGTGCTCGCCTTTGCGATCACGCTGCTCGCCGCGCTCCTGATGGTGAGCAGGTTTCCCTACCGCAGCTTCAAGGACCGCGCCACCGGCGAGCGCGTGCGCTACTCGAAGCTGCTGCTGGTGCCGCTCGCGATTGCGCTGATCGCGATCAACCCGGCGGTCGTGCTGTTCGCCATGTTCGGCATCTACGCGCTGTCGGGCCCGATCGGCTGGAGCTGGCTGAAGCTGCGCCGCAAGCCGCGCGACGGCGGCCGCGCGGGGCCGTCCTAGGCACATGCAGGCGCGCCGGCAAGACGTCCTCGAAGCGCTCGGCATCGTGCCCCTGGTGCCGCGGGAGTCAGGCGCAGCGCCGAGGCACGCACGCGCGACGCCGGCCGGTCCCGGCTGGGAAGAGCTCGCCGCGACGGTGCGTGACTGCCGCCTGTGCGGCCTGTGCGAGACGCGCACGCAGACCGTATTCGGGACCGGCGACCGGGGCGCGCGGCTCATGGTGGTCGGCGAGGCGCCGGGGATGGAAGAGGACCGGCAGGGCGAGCCGTTCGTGGGCCGCGCGGGCATGTTGCTCAACGCGATGCTGCGCGCCGCCGGTTTCGCGCGCAGCGAAGTCTTCATCGCAAATCTGCTCAAATGCCGGCCACCGCACAATCGCGATCCCAGCGACGAGGAAGCCGAGCGCTGCCTGCCGTACCTCCGGCGCCAGATCGAGCTCGTCGCGCCGGAGGTCATCCTCTGCGTCGGCCGCATTTCCGCGCAGCGCCTGCTGGGCACCGACCAGCCGATCGGTCGCCTGCGCGGCCGCGTGCACGACCTCGACGGCGTGCCGGTGGTCGCGACCTATCACCCGGCCTACCTGCTGCGCGCGCCTGGCGAGAAGCGCAAGACCTGGGACGACCTCAAGCTCGCGCTCGAGGTGCTGGCCGGTGGCCACGGCACGTGAGCATTTCGCGGTCGCCGGCTGGCGACTGCGGCCGATGGCGCAGGCCGACCTGCCGCAGGTGGCCGCGCTAGAGCGCGCGTCCTACGCGTTCCCGTGGAACGACCAGATATTCGCCGACTGCCTGCGCGTCGGCTATCACTGCGTCGTCGTCGAGACGGCGGCAGGCGTTTCCGGTTACGGCGTGCTGTCGATGGGCGCGGGCGAGGCGCACGTGCTGAACGTCTGCATCGCCGGGGACCTGCGCCGGCGCGGCACCGGGCGCGCGCTCCTCCTCGCGCTGCTGGTCCAGGCGCGCGACCGCGGCGTGCGCGACGCCTTCCTCGAAGTGCGCCGCAGCAACCGCGCCGCGATCGCGCTGTACCACGAGCTCGGCTTCGAGTGCGTGGGCACGCGCCGCGGCTACTACCAGGCCGAAGACGGCCGCGAGGACGCCCTGGTCTACCGGCTCGAGCTCGGCGCGTTGCCCTGACGTTTCCGCTACAATCGCGCGCCCCGCGCGATTCCAGCCATGACGCCGAACGACGAAATCACCCGCCGCCGCAGCTTTGCGATCATCTCGCACCCGGACGCCGGCAAGACGACGCTGACCGAGAAGCTGCTCCTGTTCGGCGGCGCCATCCAGATGGCGGGCGCGGTCAAGGGGCGCAAGGCGGCGCGCCACGCGACCTCGGACTGGATGCGGCTCGAGCAGCAGCGCGGCATCTCGGTGACCTCGTCGGTGATGCAGTTCCCGTATCGCGGGCGGATCATCAACCTGCTCGACACGCCGGGCCACGAGGATTTTTCGGAGGACACCTACCGGACGCTCACGGCGGTCGATTCGGCGCTGATGGTCATCGACTGCGCGAAAGGCGTCGAGCAGCGCACGATCAAGCTGATGGAAGTCTGCCGGCTGCGCGACACGCCGATCATGACCTTCATCAACAAGCTCGACCGCGACGGGCGGCCGCCGGTCGAGCTGCTCGACGAGATCGAGCGGGTGCTCGGAATCCAATGTGCGCCGGTGACCTGGCCGATCGGGATGGGGCGTGAGCTGTCGGGCATCTACCACTTCGGCGAAGACCGCATCTACGCGTACGGCGGCGGCAAGGGCGGACGCGTCGGCACGAACCGGGCGATCGACGGCCTGGCGGGCGCGGAGGCCGCGGATTTCCTGGGTGAGCACGCGGCGGCTTTCCGCGAGGAAGTCGAGCTGATCCGCGGGGCGATGCCGGCCTTCGATGCCGGCGCCTACCTCGCCGGACGCCAGACGCCGGTGCACTTCGGCTCGGCGATCTCGAACTTCGGCGTCGAGGAGCTGCTCGGCTCCTTCGTGGCGCACGCGCCGCCGCCACGGCCGCGTAGCGCCACGACGCGCCTCGTGAATCCGGGCGAAGCTGCCTTGGCAGGTTTCGTGTTCAAGATCCAGGCCAACATGGACCCGGGTCACCGCGATCGCATCGCGTTCCTGCGCATCTGCTCGGGGGTCTACCGGCGCGGCATGCGCATGCACCACGTCCGGCTCGGCAAGGAAGTGCGCATTGCGGACGCGCTCACGTTCATGGCGGCGGACCGACAGCAGGCGGACGAGGCCTTTGCCGGCGACATCATCGGGCTTCACAACCACGGCACGATCAATATCGGCGACACCTTTACCGAGGGCGAGTTGCTGATGTTCACCGGCATCCCGAACTTCGCCCCGGAACTGTTCCGCCGCGCGGTGCTGAAGGATCCGCTCCGCATGAAGGCCCTGCAGAAGGGACTCGACCAGCTGTGCGAGGAGGGCGCGACGCAGCTGTTCCGGCCGCTGCGGAACAACGACCTGATCCTGGGCGCCATCGGCCCGCTGCAGTTCGACGTCGTGGCCTTCCGCCTCGCCGACGAGTACGGGGTGACCTGCGCGTTCGAGCCGGTCAACGTCGTCACCGCGCGCTGGATCGCGGGTGGAGACGCGGGCAAGCTTGAGGAGTTCCGCCAGCGCGCGCACGAGAATCTCGCGCTCGACCATGCCGGCGAGCTCGTCTACCTGGCGCCGTCGCGGATCAACCTCGGCCTCACGATCGAGCGCTGGCCGGACCTCGTGTTCCGCGAAACCCGCGAGCACCTCGCCGAGGCGGCGTGAAGCGCCCCTGGCTCACGCGGCCCGTGCTCGGCTGGGCGCTCTACGACTGGGCGAACTCGGCGTTCGCGACGACGGTCATGGCCGGGTTCTTCCCGGTTTTCTTCAAGCAGTACTGGAGCGTCGGGACCGAGGCGGCGGTCAGCACGTTCCGGCTCGGGATGTTGAGCGGGCTTGGAAGCCTCGTGATCGCGCTGGCAGCGCCGCTGCTCGGCGCAGTGGCGGACCGCGGCGGCGCGCGCGTGAAGTTGCTCGCCTTCTTCACGCTGGTCGGCGCCGCGGCGACGTGCGGCCTCTATTTCATCGGGCAGGGCAACTGGGTCGGCGCCGCCGTCGTCTACTCGCTCGCCGGCATCGGGTTCTGGGGCGGCGTGATCTTCAACGACTCGCTGCTCGTCGACGTCGCGGATCCCCCGCGTTACGACGTCGTCTCCGCGTTCGGCTACTCGCTCGGCTACGCGGGTGGCGGGCTCCTGCTGCTCCTCAACGTGGCGATGGTCACCCGGCCCACGAGCTTCGGCCTCGAGGGCCCGGCCGAGGCTGTGCGCCTCGCCTTCCCGATGGTGGCGGCCTGGTGGGTGTTGTTCACGCTGCCGTGCCTCATCTGGGTGCGGGAGGAAAGGCCCGTACGCCTGCTCGCGCCACTCGACGCCGCACGCGCCGGCTGGCGCGAACTCCGCGCGACCGTCGCCGAGGTGCGCAAATACCGCGCGCTCGCCTGGTTCCTGCTGGCGTACTGGCTGTACATCGACGGCGTCAACACGATCATCAAGATGGCCGTGGACTTCGGCCTCTCGCTCGGCTTCCCGCAGCAGAGCCTGATCGCGGCGCTGCTGATCACGCAGTTCGTGGGCTTTCCGGCCGCGCTCGGATTCGGCTGGCTCGGCCAGCGCATCGGAGCGCGCGCGGGCATCTTCCTCGCCATCGCGATCTACGCGGCGACGACGGTCGCCGCCTACTGGATGAGCGAGGTCACGCACTTCTACATGCTCGCCGCCGTCATCGGCCTGGTGCAGGGCGGCATCCAGTCGCTGTCGCGCTCGTACTATGCCTCGCTCGTGCCCGAGGGCAAGCAGGGCGAGTTCTTCGGCTTCTACAACATGATGGGCAAGTTCGCGGCCGTGCTGGGCCCGGTGCTGGTCGGCGTCACGGCGCTCGCGACCGGCAACACGCGCGCCGGGATGCTCTCGATCATCGTGCTGTTCGTGGGCGGCGCGATCCTGCTGACGCGCGTGCGGCGCACGGCATGACCCCGTTCCACCATCTCCTCGCCAACAACCTCGTCGCGAACATCACCAACTTCACGGTATGGTTCGCGGTGACCTTCTGGGTGTTCCTGGAGACGCGGTCGGTGTTTGCGACCGGGATGATCGCCGGCATCTATCTCACGCTTACCGCGGCGCTCGGAATCTGGTTCGGCAGCCTGGTCGACCATCACCGCAAGAAGTCCGTGATGATGGGCTCGAGCGCGGTTTCGCTGGTGCTGTATGCGGCGTCCCTCGCCGCGTCAATGCTGATCCCGGAGCAACGCTTTGCCGACGCTGGCAGCATGGCTTTGTGGCTGTTCATCCTCGCGGTCATGTTCGGCGTCATCGCCGGCAATGTCCGCGGCATCGCGCTGCCGACGCTCGTGACCCTGCTCGTGCCCGAGAACCGGCGCGACAAGGCGAACGGGCTTGTCGGCATGGCGACCGGGGTCGGCTTCCTGACCACTTCTGCGATCAGCGGCTTTCTGGTGGCCTGGGGCGGAATGGTCGCGACACTCGGCTTCGCCCTCGGATTGACGCTGCTCGCGATGCTGCACCTCTGGTCCGTGCGGTTCGACGAGCCCACCTCCGCTGACACGACGCATGCGCGCAAGCGCGTCGATCTCGCCGGAACGATCCGCGTGGTGGCGGGCGTGTCGGGGCTGTTCGCCCTGATTTTCTTCGCCACCTTCAACAATTTCCTCGGCGGCGTCTTCATGGCGCTGATGGACGCCTATGGCTTGTCACTGATGGCCGTCGAAGCATGGGGCCTGCTCTGGGCCCTCGTGTCCTGTGCTTTCATCGTGAGCGGTGTCGTGATCGCGCGGACCGGCCTCGGCAGGAATCCGTTGCGCACGTTGCTCGTTGTCAATCTCGCCATGTGGACTTCCGCCGCCATCTTCACGGTGCAATCGTCGATTCCCCTGCTGGTCGCGGGCTGCGCGGTCTGGATGTTCCTGGGACCGTATGCCGAAGCGGCGGAGCACACGACGCTGCAGAAGGTCGTGCCTTACGAGCGCCAGGGCCGCGTCTTCGGCTTTGCCCAGTCGGTCGAGCAGGCCGCTGCTCCCTTGACCGCCTTCCTGATCGCGCCGCTCGCGCAGTTCGTCTTCATTCCCTTCATGACGACTGGCGTGGGTGCGCAGGCGATCGGCGACTGGTTCGGCCGCGGCCCGGAGCGCGGCATCGCCCTGGTCTTCGTCGTCGCCGGCTCGCTCGGCGTGCTGCTGACGATCGCTGCATTCAACTCGCGCCACTACCGCGCGCTCAGCGCCGCCTATGCGGGGAACTTGAGGGAGGTGGACCATGGAACCTTATTGGAATGAGCTGATGGCGGGCCTGCCGGACTCGGCCCAGATGGCGCGCGTCGTCGTCCGCATGCTGGCGGCCGCGTTGTTTGGCGCTATGGTTGGCATTCAGCGGGAGCGCGCTGGCAAGGCGGCGGGCGTCCGCACCCACATGCTCGTCTCGATGGGCGGCGCGCTCTTCGTCGTCAGCTGTCTCGAGTGGGGCATGGATTCCGCCGACATGTCGCGGGTGATCCAGGGCCTCGTGACCGGCATCGGCTTCATCGGCGGCGGCGCGATCCTGAAGCTTACGCGGGAGCGCGAGGTCGAAGGCCTCACGACAGCCGCGGGACTCTGGATGACCTGTGCCGTCGGCATCGCGGCGGGCCTGGGGCGCCTCGGCGCCGCGGGACTCGGCGTTGTGCTGACCGTCATCATCCTGGGTCTCGTCGGCGAGATCACGCATCGGCTCGAGATGAAGAAGGAGGCAAAAGCCGCGGCCCGCAAGTGATCCTGGCGGGAGGGAAGATGTCGGAGGCGGCAGTTTTTCCGTCCGGGCTGCGGTGCTACCGGGAGTTGTTCACTTCCGCTTCCGCCGCGAGATAGCCAAACGACGGCCAGTCGGGACCTTCCAGGATGGTCGTCCACAACGCCTCCGCTTCTTCTTCCCGCCCGTTGACGAGATGCCACGCGCTGACGCCGTAGCGCGTGGCCGAAACTCCGAAATCGGTGCCGGCGCCCGCGAGCACCGCCTCCGGGGTCAGTTCGCCCTTGTACATGAGCAGGAGCTGGTGGTACTCGCCGTTCTCGATGACGTCGAGATCCGCCGCGATCGGCGCGAGGACGGCCGCCGCATCGCCGTACCGGCCCGCGCGGCGCAGCGAGAGATAGAGCCAGTGGCTTGCGGCCACGAGATTGTCGGCGTTGCCTACCGCATCGCGCGCCCGGGCCCAGGTCCCGGCGGCGCGGTTGAAATCGCCCTTCACGTAGTAGCCGAGGGCAAGGTGGTAATAGACGTTCGAGTGCAGCGTTCCGGTGGGAATGTTTCGTGCGTTCGGCTGGCCGTCCGGCTCGACTTGGTCAGGCTGGCCCGCGATCAGGCCCGCCGCCTTCTCGAAGTCGGCAATGGCCTTGTCGATCTCGCGGACGGTCAGGTAGCGGTGCCCGCGATGGCGATACATGCGCGCGTCCGCGGGATGACGGGCAATGCCGTCCGAGAATATGGCGATGGACTCGCGGTACCTTCCCAGGTACGCCGTGCGCCGGCCCACCCAGATCAGCGCGTCTGCATCGTCGCGATCCTTTTCCCACACGGCCCGCGCATCCGCGAGCCGGGCTTCCATCCGCGCTTCGGCCTCCGGTTCCATGGACAGCGGCGCAAGCGGCCGGCCCAGCAGGGAGGTGACTCCGTGCGGCGATGGTCCAGGCCGCGCGGCGAGGCTGGCGGTGCCGAGGATGACTGCAAACAAGGGCCAGAGAAAGTGTCGCATCGGCAACAACCTATGTTTCAAGGGTCCGCCAGGTGGCTGGATCCAGACGGTAATAGCCGCGCAGCTCACCGTAAAGCGCCGGCAGGCAGCGAGCGAGCTCGCGCGGCTGCTCGAAGAAGGCCTCGCTCGCGACCGCGAAGAACTCGGCCTCGTCATGTGCGCCGTACTCGTCGAGAAAGTGCTTCTCTCCGCGCGCCACGGCTTCCTGCAGTCGCCCGAATTCAGCGCCCAGCACCTCGGCCCAGCTACGCCGGGCTGCCGCTGAATCGAGCCACGGCGTCCCGGCGGCACCGCCTGCCTCGAGGTCGAGGTAGTGCGCGAACTCGTGGATGACCACGTTGTACGCTTCGTCGCCGCGGCCCGACTCCCCGACGTCCTCCCAGGACAGCAGGATGCGGCTGACGTCCCAGGCCTGACCCGAGAGCACGAGCTCCTCCTCGGTGACGACGCCGTCCTCGTCGTGCCATTGGTCGGGCACGACGAACTGCGACGGGTAGATCAGCACCGAGCGCAGCGCCTCGTACGCACGACCCGCTCGCCCGAGCACGAGGAGGCAGGCCTGCGCGGCCACTGCAAGGCGCATCGCGGGTGTCACCGCGAGTCCGCCGCAGCCGACGAATTCCTTCTCGCCGAGAAACACGGCCGTCAGTGCGTCCAGCCGCGGCACGAGGGCAGGCGGTACGCGCGCGTAGCCGGCCCAATGGCGTACGAGCAGTGCGCGCTCCGCGGCGGAGAGCGCCCGTGCCTCCAGCACGCCACGCCGCCGCGCCGCCAGCAACGGCCGGCCGATGAGCCAGGCGAGGACCGCGAGGCAGCCGGCGATGACGATTGCGAACGCCGCACTCAAGGGCGGAAGCCCGGCAGAGCGCATGGTGGCCCGGGCACTTGCGCGACTTGGCATCTCGCGCAGTTCGTGGATTGCCTTTGCTTGACGCGGCCTGTACGGTCGGTCGGTGAAATGCCTGGCCGCACTCGTCCTCGTTCCCGCGTTCGCACAGGCGCAGGTCGTCTACCACGGCACCGGCCAGGGTGACGCCGTTTGCCCGTTGTCCGAAGCGCAAACCGAAAAATCGATCGAGGCATTCGAAAAGATCTTCCCCGTGCTGACGCAGGAGCCACGCTGCGTTAATTGCCATGGCGGCGTCAATCCGTTCATCGACGGTATCGGCGATCCGTCCGATCCCGACGCCTCGCGTTTCGAGCACGGCGGCGGCAAGATGAACGACGGCATGGACGGCGGTGAACCAACCGATTGTTCGAGTTGCCATGACACCCTAGCGCCGAAACGGGGCGGCGCGCCGTCGAGGTGGCAAGTTGCAGGGCCCAGGATTTTTTTCATCGGCCGGGATGCGCCGACGCTGTGCGCGCAGATGCATCAGGAACTTGCGTCAGCCGAGGAATTCGTCGGACACCTCGTGGACGACAACGGACAACACAACTTCGTGGGCACGGCCTTCATGGGCAATCGCGGATTGAGCATGGAACAGTACCCGGAACTCCCGCCGCAACGGCCGCGCATCAGCGCGGCCGGGCTCGTGAACCTCGGCAAGGAATGGATCGCCTCGACGGGAGGCGAGTTCAAGGGCAACAGCAATCGGGACTGCGGCTGCAAGCCATTCCGTTACGCAATCCGCCTGACGACGCTGACCGAAGTGAAGGCGGCCGCGCTTCAAATGAAGAGCGCGATGGCGCCCGTCGAGATTCCGATCACTTTCAAGGACGATGGCAGCTTCACCGGGGAAGCCGAGGTCGACTTCACGGGACAGGGCACGGTCGGAGCCTGCAGCGCGCAGTACGGCAGCAGAGTCAACATTCGCGCCACCGGTCAGGTGGTGTCGACGCCGGAAGAACAATTCATGCGCCTGCAGCTGGAAAATACGGCGCCGGCCGTCGACAGCGTTTCCGCGCAGTGCCCGCGCGCCAGTATGAACAATCCGGACGTTCCGGGCGCCGAACTGCCGAGTACGGTCCTGTCGTTCGACCTGGACGGCAACGTCGGGGAGTACCAGCTCTACCAGATGCCGGCACCCGCCAACCTGAGCTCGCAACTGCGCGTCGAGATTGTCCAGCTTCACTGATTGCCCGCGCCCGGTCAGGGCTTGAAGCGCGCGACGAGCCCCCGCAGGAGCCTCAAGTCCGTGGCAGCGGGCGCAGGACCGTAGCGCAACCGCAGGTAGGTTTCCGTGATGGCGAGCGCCGGCGTGCCGAGGTCCGGGCGCAGCCTGCGCACGCGCCTCGCGAAGTCGCGCGGCGCCTCCCCGACATCGTGCTCGATGCCCCGGCGTGCGAGCCGGCCGGTGAAACGGCGATAGGCCATTGCGGCCGGGTCCGTGCGGCGCGGCCGGAACTCGAACGCGAGCCAGGCGAGGAGGAGGACCACCGCGAGTCCGAGGCCGATGCCGAGCGCCACCGCGAACGCCTTCCAGCCGGGGTCGTCGAAGCCGAAGGCGGACAGCATCGCGTCCTGCGTCGCGCGGTCGAACTGGACGACACCGTCGTTCCACCGCGCATTCACGTTGTCCCAGAACATGCGCAGCTGCCAGCGCAGTGGCGACCCCCGGGCGAGTGCGTCCGGCAGCAGCTCCGAGCCCGCAAACGAGGCCTCGAGCCCGCGCTCGACGCGCTCGGGCGCAACCGCGGACGTCGGGTCGACACGCCGCCAGCCGGATCCCGGCAGCCAGACTTCCGACCAGGCATGCGCATGCGACTGGCGCACGATCATGTATCCGCCGAGGGGATT
>DATMEC010000075.1:0-2754 GCA_035557125.1 Steroidobacteraceae bacterium | reverse complement strand
CCACGATCTCGCCGTCGAGCTCAACGAGGTCGTTGGCGGGGTCGACCAGACAGGGCAAGGCCGTGACGCGCCGGCCGTTGACGCGTATGCGGCCGGCGCGGATCGCGAACTCGGCATCGCGGCGCGAGAACACGCCGGCGTCCGCGAGCACCTTCTGCAGCCGCTCGCCGCCGGCAGGCGGCGGCGCAGCAATCCTGCGAGCTGGGAAACGTGGGTCGTGCATCGTCTGGCCTGCGGGCCGGCACGGCCCCAAGCCCGTGATCATAGGAAATCAGGCGCAGGCTGGCACGGTCTGCGGAGCTGAAGGGACGCGCCCCTTCAGTTATCAGCCGGCTTTGGCACCCGGCTTCAGCACCCAGACCTTGCACCAGCCCGCGGCGGCGACGTCCTTGCCGGGGAAGATGTTGCAGGGCCCGGCTGCGCTGCCTGCCTTGCCCGTGTACTGCATGCAGTTCGCGCAGTGCTGTCCCGGCTTGTAGTTCGGGTTCGCCTTCGGGTCGACCTTCTTCGCGTCCGCCACGTAGCCGAGCGACTTCGCCGTCGCGTCGGACTCGGAGAGCATCTCTGCATCGGCCTTGCCGGCCAGCAGGCTCGCGGCCGGTACTGCGGCGAGGCCCGCGATGGCAGCTTGGAGCAGTCGCCTGCGGGAAATCCTGTCGTCGTTCATCGGTTGCTCCTTGCGATTGCGGCCGTGCCGCGCGCCGCCGCCGATTCTCGCAATTTCCCGCGCGCGTTGCCTCGAATGAGAACCATTCCTAACGGGCCTGCGCGCGTGTAACTTTGCGCTGCGGGCGCGGAGCGCGCCCCGGGAGATCCAGCGTGCCCAACAAGTTCCTGTTCGTGTCCTACGACGGCCTCATCGGCGACATTGCGTGGCAGGTGACCAAGGAGGGCCACTCGGCGAAGTACTACATCGAGCACGCCGAGGAGCGCGAGATCACCGCGGGCTTCGTGCCGCAGACCTCCGACTGGCGCGCCGAGCTCGAGTGGGCAGACGTGGTCGTCTTCGACGACGTGCTGGGGCACGGCACGCTGGCCGCGGAACTGCGCGCCGCGGGCAAGCTTGTCGTCGGCGGCACGCCCTACACCGACCGTCTCGAGGACGAGCGCGGATTCGGGCAGTCGGAGCTGAAGGCGGCCGGCGTCAACATCATCCCGCAGCAGGACTTCACGTCCTTCGACGACGCGATCGCCTTCGTGCGCGCGAGTCCCAACCGCTACGTGATCAAGCCGAGCGGCGAGGCGCAGAACCTGAAGGGGCTCCTCTTCGTCGGCGAGGAGGAGGACGGCCGCGACGTGATCGAGGTGCTGGAGGACTATAAGCGAGCCTGGGCGAACCAGGTGCAGAGCTTCCAGCTCCAGCGGCGCGTCCTCGGCGTGGAAGTGGCGACCGGGGCGTTCTTCAACGGGCGCGAGTTCGTCTACCCGATCTGCGTCAACTTCGAGCACAAGAAGCTCTTTCCCGGCGACATCGGGCCTTCGACCGGCGAGATGGGCACGGCCATGTTCTGGAGCGAGCCCAACAAGGTCTTCAACCAGACGCTGCGCAAGATGGAGCCGGCGCTCGCGCGCGAGGGCTACGTCGGCTACATCGACGTCAATTGCATCGTGAACGCCAACGGCGTCTATCCCCTCGAATTCACGGCGCGGTTCGGGTACCCGACGATCAGCATCCAGCAGGAAGGACTGCTGACGCCGATGGGAGAGCTGCTGCACGGCCTCGCGGCCGGATCGTTGTCGCGACTGCGGGCCCGCACCGGTTACCAGGTGGGCGTGCGCGTCGTGGTACCGCCGTTCCCCTACACCGACCCGAAACGCTTCGAGACGAGCAGCAAGGACGCGGTGATCCTGTTCAAGACCAAGTCGCGCGAGGGCTTCCACCTCGAGGACGTGAAGCTGGTGAACGGTGAGTGGCTCGTGACCGGAACCTCGGGCGTGGTGCTGATCGTTTGCGGCACCGGTCCCAGCATGCGTCACGCGCAGAAGCAGGCTTACAACCGCGTGAGGAACGTGATGATCCCGAACATGTATTACCGCGAGGACATCGGCGACCGCTGGATCGAGGAAGACAGCGACCGCCTCCACGCCTGGGGCTACTTGCGCGAGTGAGCCCCGCCGGCCTGGGTCCGGGCGCTGTTACAATCCGGCCGGGCCTGTAGCTCAGTGGTTAGAGCAGGGGACTCATCTTTATTGCGGAAAGGTGCCCCGGCGCCGGAAGGTGCCGGGTGGACGGGACGAATTCAGGGAAACCTTCCAGCGCGCGAGCGGCTGATGGCAATCCTGAGCCGAGCCGGCGGTGCACCGCCGGAAGGTGCAGAGACTACCTGAGGGCTTCAGTGCCCTTGATGACAGGCGAGAGCGTCCCGCACCCGAAGCGGCCGGAAGGCCGCGGGTGAAGAGATAGTCCGCGCCCGCCGGAAACGGCGGGGCCACGCGAATCCCTTGGTCCTGGGTTCGAATCCCAGCGGGCCCACACCATCCTGTCTTGTTGCCGCCCCGCAACAACGGGCCCGGACTTGCGGTATTAACTTATTGCAGAGACACTCTTTCCCACAACAGTGCCCGTAGGGACGGGCCAGACAGGGGCAGGAACATGAACAGGAATCTCCGGCTGCGACCCGCATCGCTCGTCGCTGCGGCCGTCGCAATCGTCCTTGCGCAGAGCGCCGTCGCACAGGAAGCGCCGACGGCGCTCGGTGAAATCACGGTAACCGCGCGCAAGCGCGCCGAGTCGCTGCAGGACGTTCCGTTCGC
>DATMEC010000074.1:0-14918 GCA_035557125.1 Steroidobacteraceae bacterium | reverse complement strand
ATCCCCGCGTCTACCTGCCGATCGAGCAGACGGGCTTCGCCAAGTGCCCGTACTGCAGCGCCGAGTACGTGCTCAACCGCTGATCGGCGATGCTCCAGCGGCTCGCAATCGACCGCGGCGCGATCCTCTACGATCCCCGTCACGTCGCCGAACCCGTCGCGCGGATCTTCGACCCGGAGCACTGGCGTGCGCGCGGCGCGTTGCGCGAGCTTTCAGGAGGACGCGGCTCGATCCTCCTGATCGAGGACGCGGACAAGAGCTGGGTGCTGCGGCGTTACCTGCGCGGCGGCTTCGCGGCGCGCTTCGCCCGCGATCGCTACCTCTGGCTCGGCGAGGCGCGCACGCGCTCGTTCCAGGAACTGCGCCTGCTCGCGGCGCTGCACGCGCGCGGACTGCCGGTGCCGCCGCCGGTCGCGGGCCACTACGTCCGTGCCGCGCTCACTTACCGCGCGGAGCTCATCACGGAGCGCCTGAAAGGTGCACGCTCGCTCGAGGCCGTGCTCGAGGCCGGGCCGATGGACGGCGCGCAATGGACAGCGATCGGCCGATGCCTGCGCCGCTTCCACGACGCCGGCGTGCAGCATGCCGACCTGAACTCGAGGAACATCATGCTTGGCGAGCAGGGGGGGGTCTGGGTCCTCGACTTCGACCGCGGTCGGCTGCGCGCGCCCGGCGCGTGGAGCACGCGCTCGCTCGACCGCCTGGCGCGCAGCCTCGTGAAGGCCGAGGGCGGCGTGGGCGACTGGCGTGCCGGATTCGAACTCCTGCGCCGCGCGCACGACGCCTGAGGCGCGATGTACTACCTCTATAACGTCCTGGTCTACCTCGCGGCGCCCTTCGCCATCCTGGTGCAGCTGTGGCGGAGCCTGCGTGACACGAGCTACCGCGACCGCCTCGGCGAACGCTTCGGACTCGGGCCGGCCATCCCCGGGGAGACGATCTGGATCCACGCCGTGTCGGTCGGGGAAGTGCAGGCGGCACAGCCCCTGATCACGCAGCTCAACAGGCGTCATCCCCGCTACGGCATCCTGCTGACGACCGTCACGCCGACCGGTGCCGCCCGTGCCCGGCTCCTGTTCGGTGAGCGGGTGCACCTGCGCTACGTGCCGCTCGACCTGCCGGGGTCGGTCAAGCGCTTCTTCGATCGCGTCCAGCCGAAGCTCGCGATGATCCTCGAGACGGAATTGTGGCCGAACCTGTACCGCGAGTGCGGTCTCCGCGGCGTACCGCTCGTGCTCGCGAGCGCGCGCATCTCGCCGCGCTCGGTCGGCAAGTACCGGCGCCTGGTTTCGCTATTCCGCAAGACGCTCTCGCACGGCATCGTGATCGCGGCCCAAAGCGAGCCGGATGCCAGGCGCTTCGAGTCCATCGGTGCGACCGCCGGCCGGACCCACGTCACCGGCAACATCAAGTTCGACTTCCAGCCGCCCGAGGGCATCGAGGCGGCGGGCCGGCGCTGGCGCGAGAAGCACGCGCCGGGGCGGCCGATCTGGGTCGCCGGCAGCACGCACGAGGGTGAAGAGGCCATCGCACTGGACGCACACCGCCGGGTGCTCGAGCGCTTTCCCGATGCCCTGCTCGTGCTCGTGCCGCGCCATCCGCAGCGCTTCGAGGGCGTGCGCGACCTGCTCGTGAAGCGCCACGAGCGCGCTGCCTATCGCTCCTCGGGCGCGCCGATTTCGCCATCGACCCGCGTGCTGCTCGGCGACACGATGGGGGAGCTGATGACCTTCTACGCCGCGGCGGACGTGGCATTCGTCGCCGGCAGCCTGGTCCCGATCGGCGGCCACAACCTGCTCGAGCCGGCTTCGGTCGGGCGACCAGTGCTGACCGGGCCGAACAACTTCAACGGCGAGGAGATCGCGCAACTCCTGGTGGACGCCGGCGCGGCGATCATTGTGAGGGACGCCGGCGAGCTCGCCCACGCGATCAAGGGGCTGTTCGACGACGCCAACCTGCGCTCGGTCATGGGCGCCGCCGGCCGGGCGGTGCTCGACGCCAATCGCGGCGCGCTTGCTCGGCTGCTCACGCTCGTCGATCCTCTGCTGAAGTGACGGAGACCCCGGATTGAAAACCGACCTGCGACTGCCTTCGCCGCATGACCCCGAACGACTCGAGGCCCTTGCCGCCCAGTTTGGATCGCCGCTCTTCGTCATCGATTGCGATGCGCTGCGCCGGCAGTATCATTCGCTGGCCCGGGCCTTGCCGGGCGTTGACCTCCACTACGCGCTGAAGCCGCTGCCGGACCGCACGGTCGTCCAGGTGCTCGCGCGCGAAGGGTCCTGGTTCGACCTGGCGACGAATGGCGAGGTGGACCTCGTCCGCGATTCCGGCATCCCGCCCAAGCGCTGCGTCCACACGCACCCGATCAAGCGCGGGTCCGACATCCGCCATGCGCTCGACTTCGGCGTCAAGACCTTCGTGGTCGACAACGCCGAGGAAATGTCCAAGTTCGTGGTTTCGCGCAAGCGCGTCCGCCTGCTGCTGCGCGTCTCGTTCAGGAACCCCGACACGGTCATCGACCTGTCGCGCAAGTTCGGTTGCGACGCGGATGCGGCGGTCGGGCTGATCGAGCATGCGCACGGTCTCGGCCTTCGCGTCGTGGGCCTTTCGTTCCACGCCGGCTCCCAGTTGCCGAATCCCGGCAAGTACGTTGAGGCGATCGGCACCTGCGGCCGCCTGGTCGCGGAAGCGGCGGCGCGCGGGTTGCAGCCGCTTGAGGTGCTCGACATCGGCGGCGGCTTCCCGATCGACTACCTCGAGCCGGCCATCCCCATCGACGCGTTCTGCGCGCCGATCCGCGCGGCGCTCGCGCGCCTGCCGGCGGGCCTGCGGATCATCGCCGAGCCGGGACGCTACATCTGCGGGCCGGCGGTCGTCGCGATCTCGACCGTGATGGGGCGCTCGAGGCGCGAAGGACGCTGGTGGTACTACCTCGACGATGGGATCTACGGGACATACAGCGGCCAGCTGTACGACAAGATGCGCTTCCCGATCGAGCCGCTCGCCGAACCTGGCCGTACGCGCGAGCCCTGCGTGATCTCGGGGCCGACCTGCGACAGCCTCGACGTCATCGCCGAGGACCTGCCGATGCCGGTGCTGGAGGTCGGCGAGCGGCTCATCGGGCGGCAGATCGGAGCCTATACGATGGCCTGCGCGACGGACTTCAACTTCTTCCCGCGCGCGAAAGTCGTCGCCGTCAACGTCGAGCGCGGATCCGGCGGGCCGTGACGACCTCGATCCACCGCCGCGTCGACGCGCTGCGCGCGGGCAACGACCCGACCTTCGTCGCGCGCCTCGCATCGGGCTGGGCCGTGCTGGGCGAACGCCAGGTGCTGCCCGGATACTGCCTGTTGCTGCCGGACCCGGTCGTTCCCACGCTGAACGCGCTCAAGGGCGCCGCGCGCGCCGAGTTCCTCGCCGACATGGCTGCGCTCGGCGACGCGGTGCTCGCGGTGACCCGTGCCGTGCGCATCAACTACGCGATCTTCGGCAACCTCGACCCGGCGCTGCACGCGCACGTCATTCCGCGCTACCACGACGAGCCGGCCGGGTTGCGGACCGCCCAGCCCTGGGCCTACGACTGGGATGCCGCGCCGGCTTTCGATCCCGACCAGCACCGCGACCTGCGCGACCGCATCCATGCGGCGCTCGCGCGGACCGCGTGAGCGGCGCCATGAAGGTCGTCCATTCGCCGCTGCATGCGCGCCACGACGGCGGCGTGGAACTGTACCGCGGCCAGCTCGTCCCGCTGTTCGAGAAGCCGGAGCGCGCTGCGATGATCCTCGCCGCGCTCGAGGCCGCCGGGCACGAGGTGATGCCGCCGCGGGATATCGCGGAGTCGCGCCTGCATCGCGTGCACGACGCGGAGTTCGTCGCGTTCCTGCGCGGCGCGCACGCGCGTTGGCTGGCGGAGGGCCGGCAGGGACACGTGCTTCCGAGTGGTTTCCCGGCCCGCGGCATGCGGCGCGACCGCCGGCCCTCGGGCATCAGCGGCATGCTCGGCTACTACGCGTTCGACGCGAGCACGCCGATCGTCGGGGGCACCTGGGACGCCGCGCTCGCCGCGGCGCGTGGCGCCATGACGGCCGCGGCGCTCGTGATCGAAGGGGAGGCTGCGGCTTACGCACTCTGCCGACCGCCGGGCCATCATGCGGGCCGCAGCAGCTTCGGCGGCTACTGCTATCTCAACAACGCGGCGCTCGCCGCGCAGTACCTGCTCGACGAGGGTTGCCGCCGCGTCAGCGTAATCGACGTCGACTACCACCACGGCAACGGCACGCAGGAGATCTTCTGGGAGCGTGACGACGTGCAGTTCGTATCCCTGCACGGCACGCCGGAGACCGAGTATCCCTGGTTCCTGGGGTATGCGGAGGAGCGCGGCGAAGGCCGCGGCGCAGGCCATACGCTCAACCTGCCGCTGCCGGCGGGCAGCGGCTGGGACGTCTACGCAGACGCGCTCGGCACGGCGCTCGAAGCCATCCGGCGCTACGCGCCCGATGCGCTGGTCGTGTCGCTCGGCGTGGATACGTTTGAAGCGGACCCGATCAGCAGCTTCAAGCTGAAAGCGCAGCACTACCCGCTGATCGGATCGAGCCTCGCCAGTCTCGGTCGCCGCACGGTCCTGGTCCAGGAGGGGGGGTATGCCGTCGCCGAGATTGGCAGCAACGTCGCCGGGGTTGTCAGCGCTTTCACCTTGCATGGGCGACGCCCTCCGACATCTTGACGTCTCTGGCAAGAGTATTAGACTCAGTCTTAGACCAGTTCTAAGGCGAATTCCGTGGGGGGCAATTCACGGGAGGGCACGCCATGTCGCTGCGACACTTGTTTGCCGTCGTTTCGGTGGTGCTGATCTCGGGTGGCGCAATCACCCAAGAAGTTCCGAAGCCGCCGACGCCGGTCCCGCCGGCGGAAGACTTCCAGTCACTCGTCAAGCGCCTGCAGGCGGAAAAGCCGGGTTTCGCCAAGCGCCAGCAGGACCTGTTGGCCGCGCGCTACGACCTCGCCGACCGTCCAGCGGACGGCGTCACGATGTCGAAGGGCAAGCCCGTGCAGGCCGGCGTGCGGGTGAAGCTGTCCTCCGGCACGACCTGGGACGAGCTTGCGGGCCTCGCGCCCGGAGAGATCCGCGAGCGCAAGCTCTGGCCTGCCGGCTTCATGAGCCGCTGATCGACGAGACCAAGCGCCTGACCGGCCGCGACCTGACGCGCTTCGACCTCGATTTCGACCTGCCTCAGCACCTCCTCCCGGAGTTCCCGGCACCGATCTACCTGACGACGCGCCCCGACCTCGGCGACGTCTCGAAAGGCGAGCTCGTGACGCTCGGGAACTTCTGGCGTCTGTTCAAGGACGTCCTGAATCCGAAGCAGCTCGAGGGCCTGCGGCTGCTCGTGACGCCGTTCCCGCAGCAGCAGTTCAACGCGACCGACGACCGGCGCGCGCTGACCGCCACCCAGGGCGTCGCCTGCCTGGACTGCCACGTCAACGGGCACACGAATGCCGCGACACACACGGTCGGCGACATCCGCCCGAACGAGCATCGGCACCGCATCGACACGCCCTCCCTGCGCGGCTTGAACGTGCAGCGCCTGTTCGGCTCGCAGCGGGCGCTGAAAACAGTCGAGGACTTCACCGAGTTCGAGCAGCGCGCCGCGTACTTCGACGGCGACCCGGAGGCGGCGACGAAGAAGGGCGTCAATATCCTTGAGCGTGGCAGCCAGGTGCACTTCATGGCCGAGCTCCAGTCGCTGTTCGATTTCCCGCCGGCGCCGAAGCTGAACGTGATGGGCCGGCTCGACCCTGCGGTGGCCTCCGCCGGGGAGCTTCGGGGCGAGAGGGTCTTCTTCGGCAAGGGCCAGTGCGCCACCTGCCACCAGCCGCCGTACTACACCGATAACCTGATGCACAACCTGCGCGTGGAGCGGTTCTTCGAGCCGGTCATGATCAATGGGCGCTTCGCCTCCGCGGACGGTCCGATCAAGACCTTCCCGCTGCGCGGCATAAAGGACTCGCCGCCTTACCTGCACGACGACCGGCTGCTCACGCTCGACGACACGGTCGAGTTCTTCAACCTCGTGCTCGGCACGAAGCTGACCGGGGAGGAGAAGCGCGACCTGGTCGCGTTCATGCGAACGCTCTGATCTGCCTTACACTTCGCGGATGGCCGTCAGCGACGACTTCCGCGACATTCAGCTGCGCAACGACTGGGAGCCGCGCTTTCGCCGGTTCGTCGCGGACCAGCCGAATGCGGATCCCGGCCATGGGCCGGTTCACCTGGAGCGGGTAGTCGCGACGGCCCTGCGGCTTGCGGCCGAGGAGGGGGCGCGCCTCGATGTCGTGCTGCCCGCCGCCTGGCTGCACGATTGCGTTCACGTCGCCAAGGACTCGCCGGAACGTTCGCGTGCATCAAGGCTCGCAGCGGATCATGCGCTCGAGTTCCTGCAGAAAGCGGGTTATCCGCCCGCTTGCCTCCCGGACGTCCGCCATGCCATCGAGGCGCACAGCTATTCCGCCGGCATCGACCCGCGAACGATCGAGGCGAAGGTCGTGCAGGACGCCGACCGGCTCGACGCCCTCGGAGCGATAGGCCTCGCGCGCTGCCTTGCGGTCGGCACGGCGCTCGGGCGGCCGCTCTACGAAATGACGGACCCGTTCTGCCGGACGCGCGCGCCGGACGAAAACGGCGCGTCGATCGATCACTTCTACGCCAAGCTCCTGAAGCTCGCGGGCACGATGCAAACTGCGGCCGGGCGAAGCGAAGCCGCGCGCCGCACCGCGTTTCTCGAGGCCTTCCTCGCGCAGCTCGAATCGGAGATCGCGCCGTGAGCCGGCGCGTCACGGCCGCGTCGGCTCTGCAGAAGCTCCGGGAGGGCAATGCGCGCTTCGCGGCCAACGCGCGCGGCACCGGGACGCTGATCACCGCCGCTCGGCGCGCGCAGCTAACCGCGGCCCAGGAACCGTTCGCGATCGTGCTCGGCTGCTCGGATTCGCGCGTGCCGGTCGAGCTGGTGTTCAACCAGGGACCCGGCGACCTGTTCGTGATCCGCGTCGCCGGCAACATCGTCGCACCGTCGCTGATCGGCAGCGTGGAGTTCGCGGCGGAACGCTTCGGCACGCGCCTGGTCGTCGTGCTGGGTCATTCCTCCTGCGGGGCGATCGCGGCGACGATCGAGGACTTGCACCGGCCGGCGCCGGATTCGTCGCCGCACATGCTCGACATCGTGGATCGCATCCGGCCGGGAGTCGAGGAAATCATCGCGCGCCACGAGACAGAGGGGGCACTCGCCGTCGAGCACGCGGTGATGACGGCGAACGTGCGCGCATCCGTGGACCAGCTGCGGCACGGATCGACCATCGTCGAGAGCCTGATCGCGAACGACGGCCTCGTCGTGACGGGGGCCTGGTACTCGCTCGAGAACGGGAAAGTCGAATTCCTCGACGACGCCTCAGCAGCCTAGGGCCGCCACGAACATGTCGAGGTCGACGTTGCCGCCGGACAGCACGATCGCCGTCGTGCGTCCCGCGAGCGGGATCTTTCCGGACAGGGCGGCCGCCAGCGCGACGGCGCCGCCCGGCTCGACGACGAGCCTGAGGACGCGGAAGGCGCGTGCCATCGCCGCGAGCACTTCCGCGTCGCTGACCGTCAGGATCCCCGCCAGCAGCTCGCGATTGATCGCGAACGTGAGCGTCCCCGGCGGCGACGACTGCAACGCATCGCAGATCGAGCGCGCCTCCGGCGGGTTCCTGAGGAGCGTCCCGGCCGCAAGCGAGCGGCGCGTGTCGTCGAAGGCTTCCGGCTCGACGCCGTAGATGGCGGCGGCCGGTGCGAGCGCGTGGACGGCGATGGCCGTCCCGCCGGTGAGGCCGCCGCCGCTGGTCGGAACCAGCACTTGGTCCGGCGTCATCCCGAGCTCTTCGGCCTGCTGCATCAGCTCGAGGCCGACCGTGCCCTGGCCGGCGACCACGTGCGGGTCGTCGTAGGCCGGCACGAGGATCGCGCCGCGTTCCGCGACGATCCGGCGCGCGATGGACTCGCGGTCTTCGGCAATGCGGTCGTAGAGCACGACCTCGGCGCCGAGCGCGCGCGTGTTCTCGAGCTTCACGGCGGGCGCGTTCGACGGCATCACGATGGTCGCCGGAATGCCGAGCATCCTGGCCGCCGCGGCGACGCCCTGGGCGTGGTTGCCGGACGAGAAGGCGACGACGCCGGCGCGGCGCTGCGCTGCGTCGAGCTGCACGAGGCGGTTGTAAGCCCCGCGGAACTTGAAGGAGCCGGTGCGCTGCAACGACTCCACCTTGAGCAGGATCCGGCCGCCCAACGCCTCGTCGAGCGGCGTCGCCACGAGCAGGGGCGTGCGCCGCGCGATGCCGGCGAGCCGGTCGGCGGCCGCCTGCACGTCGGCAAAGCCGGGCAGGGGCGGGAAGTCGTGCTGCGCGTTCATCGGATGCTATGTTAGCCGCATGCAGGGGACGTTGCGCACGGCGGCCATGACCGACCCGATCTGGCTGCCGTGCGCTGCGATGGCGGGCCTCACGGCGCTGGTCTGGCTCAAGCTCTATGCAGACCGGCTCGGCGAAATGCGCGCGAGGCGCATCGATCCGCAGGCGCTCGCGACGGCACGCACCGCGGCCGGTAAGCTGGAGGAGACCGGGGCCGCCGACAACTTCCGCAACCTCTTCGAGGTTCCGGTGCTCTTCTACCTGCTTTGCGTCGCCCTCGCGCTGAACGGCGGCTCGGCGCCCGGCTTCGTGGCGACTGCCTGGGTCTATGTTGCGCTGCGTGCCGTGCATAGCCTCGTGCACGTGACGTACAACCGCGTGGTGCACCGCTTCCTGGTCTACGTGGCGAGCACGCTCCTGCTGTTCGGCATGTGGGCCGCATTCGTCGCAAGGATCCTCTCGTGAGCGAGTTCGAGGGCCGCTGCCTGTGCGGTGCGGTGCGCTTTGCGGTCGCGCCGCCGACGCTCTTCTTCGCGCATTGCCACTGCCGCTGGTGCCGTGAGGCGCACGGCGCCGCCTTCGTGAGCTGGGTTGGCTATGCGGAGGATCGATTCCGCCTGCTGCCGGGTTCGGCACCGCCGGCTTGGTACCAGTCCACGCCGCAGAGTCGCCGCGGCTTCTGTCCGACCTGCGGCACGACGCTGTTCTTCGCCTCGACAGTCTGCCCGGCCGAGATTCACGTCGCGCGTCCGGCGATTCCGGGGCCGATCGACCGCGATCCCCAGTGCCACGTCTTCCATGACCAGCGCGCCGAGTGGTCGAGCTCGGCGATACGCTGCCGCGTTACGACACCGGTGATTCGGGGCTCGCGAAGTACAAGGCGGTTTCGCGCTGACGCAGCACATCCAGATCGAAGACCGGCTCGGAACACACGGGCCCACGGCACACATAGGAGACGGTCCGATCGCGCGGGCGCTTGCTCGAAAGCGCCTCGGGCAGTCCCACAGCATCGGCAGGAATGGCGAGCACCATACGGCGCGGTGAGTACGTGCGCGCGAGCTCACGTCGCCATGCCTCGGCGTCCGCGGCGTCACCACGGATGATCACGATCTCGACCTGGTCGAGGTACTCGTCGAGCGCGTTGAGAACCGACGCATGGGCCTCCGGGCCGCGCGCAAGCGAAGGCCAGGCGCCGCGCACGGTCGCCTCCGCCGCGTCGAGGTAGCGCGTCTCGCCGGTGAGCCAGCCGAGCCGCGCGAGTGCTTGCGCCGCAACGCCATTGCCGCCCGGCATGGCGTCGTCCGCGAAGCTCTTCGGGCGGTACAGCGGCGGATCCTGCCCGGCAGCCGTGTACCAGAACCCGCCGCGCTCGCGATCGGCGAACCGCTCGAGCAGGGCGTCGGCGACCCGGCAGGCGAAACCCAGGTCTTCGGCGCGGAAGCGCGACTGCAGGGACTCGAGAAGCGCGTCCAGCAGGAACGCGTGGTCGTCGAGGTAGGCCGGAAAGCGCGCCTCGCCGGCTTTCCAGGACGCATACAGCGCGCCGTCCTTCCAGGCGTTCGCGCGCAGGAAGTCGAGGGCCGCGAGCGCGGCATCGACGAGCCGGGGGTCGTCGAGCTGACGCCCTGCGATCGCGAGGCCCCGGATCATCAGCGCATTCCAGGCGGTCAGGATCTTGTCATCGAGGCCGGGACGAACGCGCCTTGAGCGTGCGTCGAAAAGTTTGGGGCGGGCGGAAGCGAGCAGGGCCTCCGCCTCCGCAGGGGTCAGTCCCAGCCGTTCGGAGACGTCCTCCATCGTGACGAAGCCGTGCAGGTGCCAGGCCCCCTCGAAATTCGGCTCGCGGTCGAGCCCGAAGCGGAGCGCGAGCACGCGATACTCGTCCTTCGTCAGCAGTTGCTCGACTTCTTCGCGCTGCCACACGTAGAAGCGGCCTTCGTGGCCCTCCGAGTCCGCGTCGAGCGCAGCGTAGAAGGCGCCCCCCGGTGCGCGCATTTCGCGCAGCGCCCAGCCTGCGGTCGCGAGCGCTGCGTCGCGCAGGAGCGAGTCTTCCGTCGCCGCAGCCGTCTGCGCGCAGAGTGCGAGCAGCGGCCCGTTGTCGTAGAGCATCTTCTCGAAGTGCGGGATCATCCAGAAGGGATCCACCGAGTACCGGCAGAACCCGCCGCCGACCTGGTCGAAGATTCCGCCCTCGGCCATGCGACGCAGCGTCACCAGGGCCATCGAGCGTGCCTCGAGGTCGGGCTCGCGCAACAGGAGTTCGATGGACGCGGCGTGCGGGAACTTCGGCGCGGGACCGAATCCGCCGTGGCGCGGATCGAAGCTCGCGGCCAGGTTGCGGCGGGCCGCCGCGACGGGCTCTCGCGTGATCTCGGCACCTGTCTCGGCCGGGGGCGGCTCGAGTTCCGCGAACACGCCGCGCAGCGCTGCGTTCTGCGTGCGCACGCCCTCGCGCTGGTCGCGATAGAGGGTCGCGACGCGCTCGAGCAGGTCCGTGAATGCCGGCATGCCGTAGCGCGGCTGTTTCGGGAAGTACGTGCCGGCGAAGAACGGCGTCAGGTCGTCCGGGGCGAGGAACATCGTGAGCGGCCAACCGCCGCCGCGCCGCGCCAGGAGCTGGTGCGCGAGCTGGTAGACCTTGTCGAGGTCGGGCCGCTCCTCGCGGTCGAGCTTCACGTTCACGAACAGGCGGTTCATGAGCTCGGCCGTCGACTCGTCCTCGAAGGACTCGTGCGCCATCACGTGGCACCAGTGGCAGGCGGAGTAGCCGATCGAGAGCAGGATCGGGCGATCGAGCGCGCGCGCGCGCGCGATCGCTTCCTCGCCCCACGGGTACCAGTCCACCGGGTTCGCCGCGTGCTGCAGCAGGTAGGGGCTCGTTTCGTCCGCGAGCCGATTGCGCGGCCCGGCGGGAGGCTGGCCATGCATGGCGATGCCCGCGGTCGGGTAGAATTGCGTTCACTATAGCCACCGCGCTGTGATTCCGCATGTCGAGCCAGACTGAATCCGCCGTGCCGGCGGCAAGCGCGTTGCCGCGGCTCGTGCTGAAGCCGCGGGAAGAGCGCCGCCTCCAGGCGGGGCACCTGTGGGTGTTCTCGAACGAAGTCGACACCTCGGCGACGCCCCTGACCGCCTTCGCGCCCGGCGCGCACGTCGCCGTGCGCTCGAGCGGCGACCGCTTCCTCGGCCACGCGTACGTGAATCCGCGCACGCTCATCAGCGCGCGGCTGCTGGGCCGCGATCCGGGGTACCCGCCCGGCAAGTCGCTGCTCGTGCATCGGCTGAAGGTGGCGCTCGCGCTGCGCCAGCGCCTGTACGCCGCGCCGTTCTACCGCCTCGCCTACGGCGAAGGCGACTTCCTGCCGGGCCTCGTCGTCGACCGCTACGGCGACGTGCTCGTCGCCCAGCTGAACACGGCCGGCATGGAGGCGATGAAGTCCGACGTCCAGGAGGCGCTCGCCAAGGTCGTGGCGCCGCGCGCACTCCTGTGGAAGAACGACTCGCCCATGCGCGAACTCGAGGGGCTCCAGCGCCATGTGGACGCCGCCTTCGGCGACATGCCGGCCACGGTCGTCGTGCCGGAGGGCGGGGTGGACTTCCACGTGCCGCTCGCCGGCGGCCAGAAGACGGGCTGGTACTTCGACCAGTCGGCAAATCGCGCGCTGTTCGCGAGCCACGCCCGGGGCGCCCGGGTGCTCGACGTCTTCAGCTACGCGGGCGGTTTCGGCCTGCAGGCGCTGCGCGCGGGCGCGGCGGCGGCGACCTGCATCGATTCGTCCGCGACGGCTCTCGCGTTGGCATCGGCGACGGCCGACGCCAACGGCCTCGACGTCGAGCTCCTGGAGGGTGACGGCTTCGAGGCGCTCGAGGCGCTGGTCGCCGAGCGGCGCCGCTTCGACGCGATCGTCGTCGACCCGCCCGCGTTCATCAAGCGCAAGAAGGACCACGGGAAGGGACTCGCGGCGTACCGCCGCATCAACCTGCTCGCGATGCAGCTCCTCGACCGCGACGGCCTATTGATGTCCTGTTCCTGCTCGTACCACCTGGCGCCGGGCGAGCTGGTGGACGCCGTCCAGCGTGCCGCACGTCACCGCGACCGCTTCGCCCAGCTGATCGCTGCCGGCGGCCAGGCACCCGACCATCCTGTGCATCCGGCGATCGACGAGACGCGCTACCTGCGCGCCTTCCTGTTCCGGGTGACCGACGGATGATCGTCTATCCGGAGATCGACCCCGTCGCACTCGCGATCGGCCCGGTCAAGCTGCACTGGTACGGCCTCATGTACGTGCTCGGCTTCATCGCGGGCTGGTGGCTCGCGCGCCGGCGCGCATCGCTGCCGGGCTCGACCTGGAAGCCGGCCGACGTGGACGATCTCATCTTCTTCGCGGCGGTCGGCGTGATCGCCGGCGGCAGGCTCGGCTGGATGCTGTTCTACGGCCTCGACAACCTGCGCGCGGACCCGCTTGCCTTCCTCCGCGTGTGGGAGGGCGGCATGTCGTTTCACGGCGGGCTCATTGGCGTGATGCTTGCCGTCGCGTGGTTCGCGCGCCGGCGCGGCCGGAGCGCGGCCGACGTGTTCGATTTCACTGCGCCGTTGCCGGCGGTCGGCCTGTGCGCGGGCCGCATTGGCAACTTCATCAACGGGGAGCTGTGGGGCAAGCCGACGGAACTGCCCTGGGGCATGTTGGTGGACGGAAGAGTCCTCCACCCGTCGCAGCTCTACGAGGCGGCACTGGAGGGCGTCGTGCTGTTTGCCGTCATCTGGTGGTTCACCTCGCGTCCACGGCCGCGGCTCGCGCCGTCGGGCCTGTTCCTCACGCTCTATGCCGTATTCCGCATGGCCGTGGAGTTCGTGCGCGTGCCAGATGCCGACATCGGATACCTTGCATTCGGTTGGCTGACCATGGGCCAGGTCCTGTCGCTGCCGGTGCTGGTCACTGGTCTCGCGATGCTCACCTGGGCGTACACTCGCCGGAAGCATTCCGGGAACTACGCCTGATGCACGCCTACCTCGACCTGCTGCGACACGTGCGCGAGCGCGGCACCCGCAAGACCGACCGCACCGGCACCGGGACGCTGTCCGTGTTCGGCAGGCAACTGCGTTTCGACCTGTCCGCGGGATTTCCGCTGGTCACCACGAAGCGCGTGCACGTCAAATCCGTGATCGAGGAGCTGCTCTGGTTCCTGCGCGGCGAGACCAACGTGCGCTCGCTGCAGGAGAAGGGCGTCACCATCTGGGACGAGTGGGCGGACGAGGAGGGCGAGCTCGGCCCCGTGTATGGACGGCAGTGGCGGGCCTGGGCCACGGCGGATGGCCGCCACGTCGACCAGATCGCGCGCGCAATCGACTTGCTTCGAAGCGACCCGGACTCGCGTCGCATCATCGTGAGCGCCTGGAACGTCGGCGAGCTCGACCGGATGGCGCTGTCGCCCTGCCACGCGTTCTTCCAGTGCTACGTGGCGGATGGGCGCCTGTCCCTGCAGGTCTACCAGCGCAGCTGCGACATCTTCCTCGGCGTGCCGTTCAACATCGCCTCCTATGCGTTGCTGACTCACATCCTCGCCCAGCAGGCGGAGCTCAAGGTCGGCGAGCTCGTCTGGACCGGCGGCGACTGCCATCTCTATCTCAACCACCTCGAGCATGCGGACACGCAGCTCGCGCGCACGCCGGGCACGCTTCCGACACTCGCGCTACTACGTCGGCCGGCAGACTTCGCCGACTACCGCGCCGAAGACTTCCAGGTGCCCGGCTACGAGCCGCAACCGGCGATCCGCGCGCCCGTCGCGGTCTGAAGCCCCCGCGTGACCCGGGACGCGGTTGCAATTGTCGCGATGGCCGACAACGGCGTGATCGGCCGCGCCAACGGCCTGCCCTGGCACCTGCCCGACGACCTGAAGCGGTTCAAGGCGCTGACGATGGGGCACGCCTTGCTCATGGGCCGGCGCACCTACGACTCGATCGGGCGCGCGCTTCCGGGACGGCGGAACCTCGTGATGACGCGCAACACGGGATTGCAGGCCCCAGGTTGTGAGCGGGTCGGCTCGGTCGAGGAGGCGCGCGAGCGGGCGGCCCGCCTGTCGCTCTTCGTCATCGGCGGCGCGGAAATCTTCACGCTGTCGTGGCCGATCGTCGACCGCCTCGAGCTGACGGAAGTCCATGCCATTGTCGAGGGCGATACCTTTCTCGAGGGCTTTGAGCGCGACGCGTGGCGGGAAGTGGCACGCGAACCGCACGCCGCGGACGCAAGGCATGCCTACCCGTTCGACTTCGTGACTCTCGTCAGGCGCTGAGCGCGCCCTCGATCAGCTCGACCGCGCGCCAGCAGTCTTCGTAGGAGTTGTAGAGTGGCGCGGGCGCGAGGCGGATGACATCCGGCTCGCGCCAGTCGCAGGTGAGGCCGCGCGCCAGCATGCGGTCGAAGAGGGTGCGGCCATGGCCGCGCGCACCGCGCAGGCGCACCGAGAGCTGCGCGCCGCGC